>NZ_JBSFHA010000011.1:0-177332 GCF_053596855.1 Streptomyces sp. NPDC001617 | reverse complement strand
TCTCAGCATGCACATGCCCAGCGGATGGCCTGCCCGGCGATCAGTACCTCGATCGAGCGATCACGAACCGAGGAAGATCGGACTTAACGCCCACTCAAGGCTGCTGCGCTGTACTGGCCGAAGATCGGTCGCATTCGGCCACGCGACCACGGACATCTCAAGTTTCCACAGCGTGACTCGAATGTCGCGCGGGCGCTCACGGATGCGACCGGGTTGCTCGTTGATGTCCATCCCGGCGGCCACAAGTACGCGGCTGCCAACACCTTCTTCGAGAGGTATCTTGCCAACCCTGCGGAAGAAGCGCGATCGCTGGCCCGCTGGCGCCTGGAAAGTGTCGATGCTCCTCCGCTGAACCCTCTACGGCGGCCGGGACGCTCCTTCGCGCGCCAGCAAATCGAGTGGATTCAAGTTGACAGTCACCAGGAGCGCTGGGACTCCAAGGCGCCGGGATCATTGGTCAACGAGCTGGAGGCCCGCGGGCTTGGTATCGTGCGCGAGCACAGGGCGAACTGGTCCTGGTTGGGCGTGCACCCGGATCTGGCGCGTACATACCTGTCCCTGCTCGCTCAGTTGATAGCTGATGCCAACGCCATGCCGGTCGTAACGGATCAAGTGGGAGAGCCAGGCTCGGCCACTGCGTGGACCACGCATGCGGTGGCAGACGACCTACTTGCCCAAGGGTTTTACTTCCATGGCTGGCGGAGGGAACCCACAGCTCGCGAGCTGTATGCCTCCGTCGCGCTCAACTGTGTGATCCCGGCAGACCTGGACCGAGTCCCAGTGAGCCGAATCGTCAAAGCGCGAACGGAACTGGCTCCACAGTTCACCGCTTTCCGCGATCACCTCGACGAACTGGCCTCGGTCTTCGACGAGCTGGACGATACAAAGAACGCGGAGGTTCTCCGGGCCCGTGTCGAGCAACTGGCGCATGACAAGATCCTCCAAGATGTCGCCCATCTGGAGCGCGGGCTGCGTGACCTCAGGCTGGAACCGGTCAAGGCGACACTACGGCTGAAGTCATTCGAACTTCCCGCCGTCGCCGCAGCCGCCACGACGGCGCTGCCGCACACGGAATCTCTGCCCGCGCTGATCGATGCGGGGGTGGTGACGGTGTGCTTCTTCACAGCGCTTGCCCAGAGCCGGCGCGCCGCACGAGAGCAGCGGCGCGGTGCAGCGGGATACCTTCTTGGCCTGCGCGATCATCTCACTGACTCACACTCAACACGCTCGCTCAGGTGACCGGCTGCAGACCAGTCGACTCCATCTCAGTGCGCCAGCCGAGTGCCGACGGTGCGCCGACAGCGGTCGATTGCGCGGGCTCCGGCCTGATCCGTGTGCAGGGCTGTGACCTGCATGGTCTGGCTCATGGTTGGGGTTGGGTCGGTGCGTGGTTGGGGCAGCGGGAGCCTGTGGTCGGTCTCGCGTTTGGCTTTTGGAGCAGGCGGCGCGGTTACGTCTCGGCGGCCCTTGGTGCCCCGAGGGCCGCCAGCTCTTTCGCAGCCTCCGTGAGGTCTTTGGCCGTATCGAGAGTGCGCCAATACATCCCCGGGGACAGCGAGAAGCCTGCGAGGCGTCCTTCGCGCGCCAGATGGGGCAGGGTTGTACGTTCGTGGTCTCCTCGCTCGGGCAGCAGATCCACGAATCCAGCAGCGAAGACGTACACGCCGGCGTTGATCTCGTACGGAGACGGCGGTGCCTCGACGAAATCGATGATGTGCCCGAAGGCATCCGTCTTCACCACGCCCCAGGGCACTCGGGGGCGGGCCAGGGCTAGGGTGGCGAGCGCGGCTCGCTCTTGGTGGAAGAGCGCCATCTCCTGCAGGGAAAACCGTGCCCAGACGTCACCGTTGAGGGCATACCAGGGTTCGTCGGGCCGGGGCAGCGACGCGGCGGCATACTTGAGCCCGCCACCCCGTCCGAGCGGCTCGCTCTCAACGACGGTGGTGACGTTCAGCGGCAGGTCGGCGTTCTCCAGCCACTCCTGCAGGACCTCTGCAAGATAGCCCAGGACGATCACGACGTCGGTGACCCCCTCATCAGCGAGCCAGGCAAGCTGATGACCGATGATCGGAGTCCCGGTTCCAGGGATCTCAACCATCGCCTTGGGCCGGTCGTCGGTGTAGGGCCGCAGACGCGATCCCTGTCCTCCCGCGAGGATGACCGCTTGGGTGACCGGCGGAAGTCCGCCCGCCGGGCTCGATCGCTGGCGGGGGCGCGGGGCGGGCCGCACGGCATGAGGCTGCTGGGCCGGACTGGCCTGGGGGCTGGCAGCCGGGGGCTCGGGCTCGGGCGGCCGGGGGGATGGCTGCGGACCGGTCTGGAATGCGGGTGTGATCCGTGCCAGGGCGTCGACGAGCTGGCGCATGAACCCCTGACGGGCCGGGCGCGGCACCGGCTGGAAGGCCGCAGTGGTGCGCGCCAGAGCGAGACGCAGGTGGGATCCGAAGGAGTCAGGCTGCATCGGAGTCTCCCCGCATGGCCGCGTCAGCCGTCGTCTCGCCCATGTTCGCGGCAACGATTGGGGGCTTCGGTTCCACCGCCTGATGGGACAAGCCCTGCTGGAGGAGTTGCTCAACGATCTTCGGTGCCGCGATGCCGACCGCGAGGGCACCCAGCGGGCCGGCGACCTGCTGGGAGGCGCCGAAGGCTGCGGCCAGGCCGGCGCCGAGTCCAGCCCTGATGGCCACGGAGGCCAGGTATGCGGGGAGTGGGGCCTCTCCCTTCTTGCGCCAGGGGAAGTCCTTCACTCGCTGGATCGCGCGGTATAGGGCCAGGCCCTCAACCGCAGCCGCTCCGGCTAACCCCCACAGGGCCGCCGTCCACCAGTGCACCTGACCGCTCCCTCCCTGTGCTGAAAAGCCGGGCTGGCACGATGATTGTGCGTCACCTTGGGGACACAGGACAGACTGCGGGTGACATGACAAGTGGCCAAGGCCAATACCCGCTGGGTCAGGAGACTGGGCCGGTTCTCTCGACGTCTCAAGCGGAGCGGTTCACCACCGGAGCAAAACCGGCGGCGGTCGATTGTTCGCAGGTTCCGGGCGGGTCGGTGCGCAGTGCTGTGACCTGCATGGTCTGCTTCATGGTCGGTGCGTGGTCGGGCCTGCGAGAGTTGTGGTCGGCCTCTGGAGCTGGTGTGGTGGATGTGGTTGGCGGGCGCCTGGAGACAGTCCGGGAGCTCGGGGAGGCCGGCCTCCCCGAGGGGGGCCGGCCTGGGCGTTGTGTGGCGTCATGTCGCTGGCGGCTGTCCGCAGTGGGTGCGGGCGGGGGCGTCAGCTGATGACTGGGCTGGTGGGGTTGGGGAAGGTGTGGTCGGCGTCGCCGGTGGATGCCGTAGCGGCGATCTTCGAGGTGTCCCTTTCGGTGCTGCTGTCTGCTTTCGTGTGGGAATCAGGGGTTGGGGGTGAAGTAGACCAGCCGGTCCTTGGGGTCGGGGGTGAGCTGGTCGGGGAGAGCGGCGCCGGTCGGTGGGGTGTATGTGGCCAGGACGGCATGGCTGACGGCCGTTGTGCACAAGGCGATGATGCGCTGGTTGACGGCGTCAATGGTGGACTGGTCGTAGGGGGAGGTCCCGCTGCCCTGTGCGGCGACATCGGCGGCGATGGTGGTGTCGGACGTGTTCTTCAAATCGCGCAGGGTTTGGTCGCCGGCCAGGGAGCGGGCGACGATGTTGTTGTGCAGGTCCATGGCGTGGGTGTTCTGCGGGTCGTCGCTCTGCTCGTGGACGTTGCCCCAGGCGGTGGCGTAGTCCGCGTCGAACCACGTGGTCAGGTGCAGCTGCCACAGACAGTGCCGGGCGGCGTCGGCCTTGTCGTTGAGCTTGTCGGTGCTAACGCCGGCGACCGTGTCCGCGTTGGCGAAGGCGAAGTCCCGTGATGCCTTCGCGGCGTAGCACTTGGCCGGATCCTGCTCGCACATGCTCTGCTCGGCGGGGGTCAGCCGGGTGAGGGTCGAGGGCTGCTGAGCGCCCTGCTGGTTCGTCACGGCGTTGTCCGATGCGTCCGAGCCATTGGTGTTCGACGCGTCTTGGTTGACGGTCTCGGCGACGGTGCGGACGGCGTCATGACCGCCCGCCTGGGCGGTGAAGGCTCCCGAGGCGCGTAGGCCTATGCCTGCGGTGATGATGGCGACGGCCCCGAGCAAGGCGGCCAGAGCGCGCCGGGAGAGGTGCCGCAATCGTGTGCTGATGGCGTTCATGAAGGATCTCCTTGATTCAGGGATGTGTCATGCGGGTCGAGCGATTGATGTCATGCCTGTTCAGAGGCATGTCCTGGTGAAGCGGCGAGTACGTCGGAGGACTGAGGCGGCGCGGGGGAGCGCAGCGTGCTGCGTCCCGCGTCTTGGCGCTGTTGAGGTCGCCGCCCGGGGGCCCGGGGAAGACCGCGAGCTGGGCTGCCCGTGCGGGGGCCGGGGGTGGTCAGGCGGCCGTACGCGAGGGGGCACGGCCACTCGGAGACCGTCTGGGCGAGTGTGCTGCCGCCCGATGGCCGGTGGCCACAGAGTGCGTGGGGGTCTCGGGCCCGGCGGGAGGCTGCGTCGCTAGCTGTAGTTCCATGGGGCTGTGACGCTCACGACGCAGAGCCATGCTCCGTTGGTGAGCGCCCACCCGTTGAGCGTGGTCGCTGTGGCTCCCCATCCGACCGAGTCGAGGTCGCCATCTCGCGAGGCGTCGTGGTAGACGGAAGTGCCGCTGACACCGAACTGCTTGCTGCTCGCGCCGAACTGGCCGTCTGTGGAGACGGTGACGGCCCCCATTGCTGCGGCACCGACGACAGCATTGAAGTTGAGTGAGAAGCTCCAGCTGCCGTTGTCCCAGCCCTGGAGGATCGCGGTCCCGCATATGCCCGATGCGCTCCCTGAGCCGAATCCGTCGGGCACCGAGGCGGCTGCCTCTGCCTGGTCCGCGGTGAGATTGGGGTTACCGCCGGCAGCGGATTGCAGCGCCTGGACCTGGTCGGTTGTCAGCTCTACGCCGGTGGTGGTGATCGTGGCGGGGGTGCTGGCACGGGAGGACTCGTCGTCCGCGACCGTGCGGACAACGGTGGAAGTGCCGTGGCCGGAGGCGGTGGTGAACGTGGCGGTGGCGCCTGCGGCGATGATGGCCAGCATGGCCAAGACGGCGGCCAGGGTGTGCCAGGAGGGCCGGTGCGGGCGTGGGATCCAGGAATTCACGGTTGTCTTCCTCTCTTCGGGTTGCGGGCAACTTGTTGCTGGTCGGGCCTTCGGGGCGGGGGCGTGTGATGGCCCGTGGGGAGGGGCGGTCTGGGGAACACCGCGGCTGCCTCAGTACCAGTGGTGGGCCTGCCAGAAGGCCCAGGCGTTGCAGGCGCCGCCGTAGCGGGAGTTGACGTAGGAGCGCATCCAGCGCAGCTGGGTGGCGGGATTGGTGCGCCAGTCGGTGCCGTAGCGGGCCATCTTCGAGCCGGGTACGGCCTGAGCCAGGCCGTAGGCGCCGCTGGCGGGGTTGGCGGCGGTGGTCCTCCAGCCGGACTCGCGGGCGATGATGTGCGCCGCGCAAGCGTGCTGCGTGCCGAACGCCTGCCTGGCGAGTTGCTGGGCGGAGCCGGAGGTCATGGTGATGGGGCGGGTGGATGAGATGTCGGCGGTGGTTGCAGAGATGGTCCGGGCGGCGGGGACGCGGACGTAGGCGTCGACGGTGGATGCGCGGGGAAGCGGGGCATAGCGGACATGGGTGCCGGTGTGGGCGGCTTCGATGATGCGGCCGTCGCCGGCGTAGAGCTGGACATGGCCGTAGCCCCGGGTGAAGACCAGGTCGCCGGGGTACAGCGCGCTGCGGGTGACGCGGGTGCCGGCTCTGGCCTGGGCGGCGGCGGTACGCGGGAGGCTGATACCGGCGTGGCGCCAGGCGGCCTGGATCAGCCCGGAGCAGTCGTAGCCCCCGCTTCCCGTGCCGCCCCACCGGTACGGGGCCCCGAGCTGGCGGCGGGCGAAGACCACCGCCATGGTGGCAGCGGACGAGGGCGGCGTGCTGCGGGCCGTACCGTGGCCCGGGCTTTGGCCGGGGCGGTTGGGTGCGGCCGACGCTGGGATGCTCAAGTGGCGCCCTGCGCGGATCACGGTGGAGGCGCCGAGGTGGTTGGCGCGCTGGAACGCACGGACGGTGGTGCGGTAGCGATGGGCCAGGGCCGAGAGGGTGTCCCCAGGACGCAGGAGGACGGTACGCAGGGTCGGCTTTGCCGCAACACGGTGAGGGGAGGGGCGGCGGGTCGCTGTCCGGGAGAGCGCCTTCGGTGCGACGGCGGCCGCCTGATGCGCCGGGGCGGTGGTCGACGCGGTGGCGGTGCGCGGGGCTGCGGAGGCCGCGAGGCCGGTGAGCAGCGGCAGGACGACCAGGAGGACCGCCAGGATGCGCAGGCGGTGCCGGCTCTCGGCCGGCGCCGTACGGGTGGCTGAGGTCATGGCGGATCTCCTGGGGCGGGTGGAGGGATGGCGGTGACCTCAAGTAGGGGGCCTGGCGAATTGCCGCACCAGAACTTCTTGTTGACCGATTGACGCGGACATACCGACGGGGAGGATCGTGCGGCAGATGCCTTGGCCACGCCGTCCCTCCACGGGCGTGAGCAGGCGCCGAGACCGGGCTGAACAGGCCGGGCAGGCAGTGGCTTTTGGGCGCGGCCGCTGCGCGACTGGCGCTGCCGTGGCGGAACCTGCCGGCCGGGCCGGGATGTCCCTCGGCACCGTTGGGGGCCGACGCCCCGGTCGCGCCGGACGCCGGTGTCTTGTGTCACGGGAGCTTGCTCGCCTGCCCGGCCGTTTCAACTGGCGGGATTGCCTGGGCCGGTCACTGCGGCCTGCGAGGACAACGAACCCGCCGGGTCTTCCGCGGCCGGTGGGCGGCCCCGGCTTTCCGGCCTGCACGGGCCCCTGCAAGGCGGAGGCCATTCAGAGCATCTGGCCGGCCGGTACCGGGCGCGCCGCACCGCAGCACGGACAACACGGAGCCTGCGTGCATGGCTGTTTTGGCCGGCAGGCACGGCCGTCTGAGCGCGGGCGGTTGCTGTCGGTGGCGGTGTACGCGGTCAACCGGACAACAAAATGGCCTGGCTGCCGTACCTGCAGGGCCCGTGAACTGGAAACCACGAGGCGCGCCGCCTGAGATCCCAGCCGCGGCGCGCCGGTCATGACCCCGAGAAAGGCAGGCTATTCCGATGCTGCGTTGGAGGCACGACACTGCACCTCGTCCGGCCGCAAGGTGCGGGCTGCCGTGGACGGACCGCGGACCCGGTGACCCGCCGCGCCGGACCCGGGCCCGCAGGAGAGCCGGGTACGTGGCCGGTGGGCTGGCGGCGTTGCTGACCGCTGGAGGGCTGTTCGCCGTGGCGGAGACGGCCGCCGTCTCCCGCCCGGCCCGGATCAGCGATGCCGCGATGTCATCGGCCAACTGCCCTTCGGCTTCGCCGGGTTCTCAAGAACCGTCGGACGGAGGATCGGCTAGCCCGGTAACCGCAGGAGCGGACTCGGCATCACCCGGCTCGGCGTCACCCGACCCAGCAGACGTGGGCTCCGCCGCGGCGCCCGCCGCTTGCTGCGGTACGCCGTCGGACGGGGCGTCGGAGTCGGGGTCGGCCAGCCCGCTCGGCGGGCAGGGCGCCGATTCCGCGTCGCCCGCATCGCCGGGCACGGTCTCGTCCAACGTGCACGGTTCGGCGTCCCCTGCCGCAGGAGACGCCCTCTCCGCGTCGCCGGCATCGTCCGCGTGCGGCACGCCCAGGACGACGCCCAACAGCCATGCCTTCCAGGGCGTGTACGCGTTCAGTGGGGGCAACACCTCCGACCTGGCCACCAACCCGGACGTCGCGGGGCGGTCGCTGGTCTTCTACTGGGCGCAGCTGGAGCCGGCCCAGGGCCAGTACCGGTGGGATCTGGTCGACCAGGCGATGCAGCCGTGGGTGGCGGCGGGGAAGAAGGTCATCCTGCGGGTGTCGGCGTCCGGGTGGGCGAAGTGGGACACCGCCGCCAACTCCGCGCACGGCACCCCCGCCTGGGTCTACGCCCAGGGCGTGAAGTCGGTGACCGAGCAAGACGGTGCGGTCCTGCCGGAGTACTGGAACCCCGCCTTCGAAAAGGACATGGCTGCGTTCCTGCAGGCGTTCGCCGCCCGCTACGACGGCAACGCGAACGTGGCAGCGGTCGACATCTCCATCGGTGTCGGAGGGGAGAGCAAGGCCGACAGCGAGAAGAACGACAACCTGCTGTCGCTGTGGCAGTCCATCGGCTACACCGACGAACTGTGGTGGCAGTACGCCCAGGAGACCATCACCGCCTACACCGGCGTCTTCCACCGCACCCCGCTGGCGCTGATGCCGGACAAGACGTTCATCGGCGGCACCGACGGCTACAACGAGGAGAAGATCGTCGACTACGCCGTGGCCAAGGGCATCTGGCTGCAGGACAACGGTGTGGTGCCGGGCCGGACGCTCTCCGCTCCGTGGGGCCAGACCCCGGTGATCGCCGAAATGCGTGGCGCCACCAGCGAGACGGGCGACAACCTGGCCGACGACCTCAAGGCTGCCCTCGCCGAACACCCCGTCTTCGTCCTTGTCTTCACCAGCGACATCACCGACGCCAACCGCGACGTACTCCACCAGGCCGCTGCCCGGGCCACGGCAGCACAAGCCGGCCCGCACACGCCCACCGGGTCCGCAAGCGGCAGTTGATCCCGGCGGCCTCCGGCGCGCGCGGAGCGGCGGTGTCCTAACCACGACGGCAGACCTCGGCAGAGGGGAAAGGCGAGTAATACCATGACCGGACGCAGCGAAAAGCAGGGTCTGAAGGGCCTCGTGGGAGCCGTGCGGCACGTGCCCGCAAACGCCCAGAGCCCGGACGGGCTGGCTACCGGTCATGGACGAGGGGGCGGCATGGGCCGACGGGAAGCGCCGGTTCCCGACGGCCCGTTACGGGATTTCGCCCGGGGCCTGCGGGAACTGCGGGCGCACGCCCCGGGATCGCCCACCTACCGGACGCTGGCGGCCCGCGCGCGCTACTCGCCGTCCGCGCTGTCCGACGCCGCTTCGGGCCGGCGGCTGCCGTCCTGGGAAGTCACCGCGGCGTTTGTCGAGGCCTGCGGCGGCGACGTCGCGCAGTGGCGCCAGCTCTGGCAGGATCTGGACGTCCGGCTGCGCCACAACGACCCGACGCTTCTACCCGAACCCGAACCCGAAGGGGACCGCCGCTCTCCCGCGCCGGGAAGCCCGGGCCCCGGAACCGAGGACTCTCACGACCTGGGCCACATCGCTGGCGAAGGCGGCGGTGAACCGGCGCGTACCAGCCCGGACGCCGCCCCGGTGCCCCACGAGGCCGTCGTGGCGACCCTATCGCCGTCCGACCCGGCGAAGGTCGGGCCGTTCCGGCTGCTGGGCCGGCTCGGCAGCGGCGCGATGGGCGTGGTCTACCTGGGCGTCTCGCGGGCCGGTCGGCCGGTGGCCGTCAAGGTCGTGCGCGGCCACCTGGCGGAAAACCCGCTGTTCCGTGAGCGGTTCGCAGCGGAGGTGGCGGCGGTACGAAAGGTCCAGGGGCCGTTCACGCCCGCAGTGGTGGATGCCGACACCGACGCCCAGCAACCGTGGCTCGCCACCGTCTACCTGCCCGGCCCCTCACTGCGCGAGGCCGTCCAAACCGGGGGACCGCTGCCCGCCGCGGTCGTGCTCGGACTGGCCGCGGGGATCGCCGAAGCCCTCGCGGCCTTCCACGACGTCGGCGTGCTGCACCGGGACCTCACTCCCGGCAACGTCCTGCTGGACACCGACGGCCCGAAGGTCATCGACTTCGGCGTGGCCCGCGCCCTGGACGCCTCCCGCCTGACGAGGACCGGGATGCTGGTGGGCACGGTGCCGTTCATGGCCCCCGAACAGGCCGCTGGCCAGGAGATAACCGGCGCCGCCGACATCTTCGCGCTCGGCTGCGTCCTCGCCTACGCCGCCACTGGCAGCGCACCGTTCGGTGAGGGCTCGGACGGACAAGTCCTCTACCGGATCGCTCACGCCGACCCTGACCCGGCCGCCCTGGAATGCGGCGACGACCGTCTGCGGGACCTGATCACACGCTGCCTGGACAAAAACCCCGCCCGCCGCCCCACCCCGGAGGACATCATCGCGGCCTGTGGCGGGGACCGCCCGCAGGAAGTGGCCTGGCTGCCCACGGCCGCCGCCACCCGGCTGGCCGCCCGACGCGAGGAGATCAGCGAGACCCTCGCCAAGGCCGCCACCCGCCGGACCGTCGTGCGCGTCAAACTCACCGCCGTGCCCCTCATGCTGGCCACCGCTGTCGCCCTCGTGGTACTCCTGACCACCGGCAACTCCGGGATGACGCTGGCCCCTCCACCGGACAGCGGCGGTGCTCCCCCCACCTCAGCCGCCACAGCGGCCGGCCCCTCAGCCTCGCTCTCACCCACTTCCTCGCCGCACCAAGACCGTCCCGCCTCAGCGCCCAAGGCTTCCGCCAGCCACAGCAGTGGCGACAACGGCCAGGGCAGTCCAACGCCGTCCGCCACCCGCAGGGTCGGCGGCGGTGCCGCCCCGGTCAGGTGGACCGGCTACTCCGGCACCCGCTGCGCCTCCTCCGGCGCAGCGCCGACCAGCTTCTATCCCGAAAGCGGTGCCTGGAAGACCACCACCGGCGGCGCCTACATCCACGGCTGCAATGCGGCGCAGTACAGCCGCCTCGCCTACAAGAAGGACGATCCGAACTACTGGGGCAACAATGCGGACTGGGTCTTCAAACCCGGAACCAAGATCAGTAGTTGCAGCTTCCGTATCCACGTCGCCAAGGGCACCTGGGCCTCCTCCGCCACGTACAAGGTCTACAACGTCGACAGCACCAACGTCGGCAACGTCCAGTTCTTCGACGGCTTCACCTTCGACCAGCACGCCTACGACGCCGGCGGCTGGTACACCAGCCGCCGCTTCACCTTCCACACCGGCACCATCGACCTGGCCCTGACCAACGCCGGCAACAGCGGCAGCTACGGCGTTGTCGCCGACATCGTGGAAGCGTCCTGCTCATGACCGCCCGCCACCGGGCTCTGATGATCAAGATGACAAGAGCCGTGTAACAGGGGATTGCTACGCACGGTTCGCTGCGCGGCGGCGGGGCCTCCGCGCTCGAGTACCGGACGGGGCAGGCTAGGGACGCTTTTACCCGGACAGGTCCCACCGCTGGCGGACCAGCGATACCGTGGTCAGACAGCCGTTCCGCGCATGGGGAGCCCTTGATGACCGAACAGCCGGCCCCTGCCGACCACGTCCGTCAGCAGCTGGAGCCCGCAGCCGCCGACGCGGTCCGTGCGTACGCCGCCCGCACCCGCGCGAACGCCGACCAACTCGCCGCCGTCCTGGAGGACATCGCCGAGAACGGGCTGCCCTCGGTAGAGGACTGCACACCGTGGGAAGAGCTGCGCGAAACCCACCTCGCCCGCCTCGCCAAGCAACGCCCGGCCGTCGCCTGATGCCCCCACAGCACGGCCCACGCCGCGCCCGCATCGCCCTCTCCGACACCGCCGCGAAGCAGCTGGAGAACATCACCAGCGAAGCGGACATCCACGCCCTGGACCGCGCCCTGGTCGTCATCTCCGTGGACCCGGACGCCGGCGAGCCGATCCCCAGCGACACCCCCGGCCCCCAACTGCGCCAGTACACCGACGAAGTCGAGCACGTACGCGTCCTGTACTTCGTCACCGCCCTGCGCACGGTGGTCGTCGTCGCCTACATCGAGGTCTAGCCAGAGCCCAACCGCTGTGCACCTCGCCTCGGGGCTGCGCGGGTCTGCGCAGTGACAGTCGGCCTGCGCAATCCGCTGCGCAATCACGAGCGCCACTCTTGCGCACCCGCCCGCTGACCTGCGCGCACGGGCGATCAGGCGGAGCGGTACACAGTCCCTGCGCATCGCGGCACCACAGCGGGACGCCAGGCGCTGCGCAATGGGCGGCGGTCGATTGCGCAGGCTCCGGCCAGATCCGTGCGCAGCGCTGTGACCTGCATGGTCGGGTTCATGGTCGGGGGTTGGATTGATGCATGGTCGGGCTTGTGGTCGGCTGGCCCTCGGACCATGGCGGTGGGGGGCCAGCCCCGCGAGGCCATCCTCAGCTGCCGGGAGTTCCCCACGATGTGGTCGGCCAGGGTCCGTCCGGTTCCGGGGCGGTGGGCTGCACGGGGGCGGCTGGGAGGCGGTAGGCGCCCATCCAGCTGACTCTCTGCTCTGGGTCTTGGATGGGGCGCCAGACGGGCGCTGAGGGCCCGTCGCGGAGGATGTCGACCAGTGGGGCGGCCAGGACGGGGACGGCGTGCAGCAGGCCGTGCAGGCCTGCGACTTCGGTGGTGCTGGCGCGCAGGGCGCGCATCCGTGCCTCGATGCCGGCGGGGCCGGTGCCGTCCAGGACGAACAGCAGCCGCGGGAAGCGCGCGTAGCGGCGCTTCCACGACTCCACCGGCGGCGGCCCGGTGACGCGTAGCCGCGGCCGCCCGACGGGCATGGCGACGTAGTCGTGCAGGCGGGCGTAGGCGGTGAGCTTCGCGGCCAGCCGTTCGGGGCCCATGGTGGCCCGGTCGACTTCCACGAAGGCCCGCAGCATCGACCCGCCCTCACTGCCGGTATCGCCGCGGCGGTAGTAGAGCAGGGCGTCGGGGATGACGGCCTCGCCGTTGCTGAGGGGGTGGTAGACCTCGGGGATCCAGTCCAGGGGCCGGCATATGTCTCCGCGCCGGCGGGCGTCCTGCAGGAAGGCGAGGCCGGTCTCGGTCACCGTCAGCGTGTGCCCGACCCGCAAGCGCGCGGCGGTGCGGTCCGAGACGAGCCGCGGCGGCCGCCACTCCCGCAGCTCCGGCCACTCCGACGCGACCTCCACGCCGTACTGGGTGGCAAACCACACCCGCGTCCGGCCCGCACGGGGCAGGGTGATCCGGTCGACCAGGCCTGTGAGTTCTTGGGTTCCGTCCGTTCGCTAGACGGCCGTGAGCTGCTGTCTCAGGTCTGAGCTGGAGACTTCGTGGTGTGGGCGACGTGCCGTCTGAACAGCGCAGATTGTGATAGGTGAACTCATGGCCAATGGTGCGTAGGGCTGTGGGCTGAGCGTTCGTGAATGAGCTGGAATCTCGGAGATATCCCGAGAATCCTTATGGTTCTGGCGGCATTTGTGCAGGTCAGAGCGGCTGTCCATGTCGTGCACGTTGTGCTGTTCAGCACAGCATGCAGGCGCTCAAGGGGCCGGGATCCGCAGAAAGGGTCCGCAGGCCGCCTGCAGTTGTGGTGGCTTGTCCGATTCGCCGATGGGGCTGGCGCCTCAACGCGGGTGTGCTCGGCCCTTCTTGAGGCGCATGCGATCGCCATGCCGTAGGCGGCTCATCCTGACTACCCACGCCTTCACGGTCCCGGGTTCCTGGCGAGGTGTCAGGGTGCTTACTGGCTGCGGGGGCACTTCCTTGGTCTGACCGGCGCGTGTTGCCTGGTGTGGGGGAGGCGACAGGTGTATGCAGGCAGGGAGCCTGGGGGCTACATGTTCTGGGTGGATCGGGGGTGTGCCGGTAGTGGGTGGCGCGTACGAAGAGCTGTCGCAGACAGGCCAGTTGGGGTCGGAGACGTTCGAGCTGCTACGGCGTCTGGTGCATCAGGTCCGCCGGTCGTCGGGGTTCCCTCCGCCCGAGGGGTATGCGGAGTGGAGTGATGACGCGGCCTACGACGTGATTACGGCCATGCTGACTCGTGAGGGCGCCGGGCAGCGGTTCGTGACCAGTTGCTTCGTCCAGGCCGCCGACGAGGCTTCGCTGGAGCGGCTGTTCCTCGCGTCGATCAAGAACTTCCTCATCGATGAGGCGAAGAAGACGCCGCGGGGCAAGCTGCGGCGCCGCATCGCCCGGCTGATGGGCGCCGACGCCTCCTTCCGCCGGATGCCCGGCTCCCCGCCGCGCTGGATGCTGAGCGAGCACCCGGAGGGCGCGGTATGGCAGGGCGATCCGGATGATCTCGTTGCCGAAGCCTGGCGCGTGCGCGGGGTGGGGATCACTCGCTGGAACCATTCCGGGCCGACCCCCGCGCAGACGGTCCATGCCCTCATGGTCATCCTGACGCAGGTCCTGCGGCATGCGCGGGGCGCGGTGCGGGAGGAGGACCTGGCCAAGGTCCTCGAGTCCCGGTTCGAGCTATTGGCGCCGGCACGCTCCAGCTCTCTCTTCGCCGACGAGGAGGCACTGGCCGAGCCGGTCGAAGCGAGCACGGTGACGGAGGCCGACGCCGCGGCAGCCGGGGGCGGCGCCGCCGACATCTGGCAGCGGCTAACCGCCAACGAGCGTCAGCTGCTGCCCTACCTGGACGAAGGCGCCCATCACGCGGCGCAACTGCTGGAGGTCGGGCTGGCTCAGGCCGAGGCTGTTCTGGCAGGCCTGAAGGCAAAGCTCTGGCTTGCCCTGTCGGACGACAGTGACCGGACGGCAGTCATGGGCGCGCTGCTGCGGCGCTGTGCGGATCCGCCCCCTGAACCGCCCGTGTGACGTCGTCCGTACTGAGTGGGAAGAGAATGCGCTGATGGACCACAGCCACAGAGAGGGGGAAACAGGATGAACGCTGCCCACAGCAGTGCCTATGAACGACTGGTGGCCGCCGCGGCTGGGCTGAAGGTCCCGGACGCCGTCCGGGAGGTCGCCACCGCGCCGCCGCGGGATCCTGAACCCGGTCAGATCTGGCGGGCCGTGTGGGAGCGCACCATCCAGCTGCTGGTGATCACGGCGGTGGACGACGACACGGTGCACGCCATCCCGGTCTCCTTGGAACGCTACGCCGACGCCAGCACGCTGCTGCTGCCCGCCGAGGCCTCCACGCTGGAGCAGCCGCTCGCCCTGTGGTGGGGATTGAAACAGCCGGTGCCCTGGTGCGTGCTGGACCGTCAGGTCAGCCAGCTGACGGTGCCTCTGGCTGCCTCCCTGCACCCTGATCTGCCGCACACCGCGCCGCCCGGGGCACGCTGGGGCAGCGCCCCGCCGTCACCCGCCGTGGCGGATGCTGAGTACCGGGGTGTCTTGACGGATACCTTGGCGAGGCTGAGCGCCGCACGCTGGGTGCCGGAGGGATCCGGAGCCCTGCCGCAGCTGCTGCAACAGCGCGGTGTCACCGTGGCGCAGCTCGGCGCGCAGCTGCAGCTGCCACCCGCCCAGGCCCTGCCGTTGTGGCGCGGCCATTACCCGCTCACTGCCGACCAGGCCGAGAAGCTCGCCGTCTTTCTCGGCCTAGGGATGGACGAGGTCCTCGCTGCCAATCCCGCACTGCCGCCCGCCGTGGTCAGCGAGCTGAACCGGCCGCTGCGCCGCAGCCAGCTGCGGGCCCTGGCCGCCCGGCATCTCGAAGACGAACACCGGGCCCGGCTGCGTGCCGCCTACGGCATCGTCACCCTGGCGGCCCGGCAGGAAGACCGCACGCACATTAACTGGGCGGCGCGCACGGACGGCTACTTCGAGCTGCGACTGGGTCAGTAGGGGTTGCCGTGGTCAACTACGTGCTTGCGGCCGCCGCCCGCACTCAGGCGACCGCCATGCTGGAGGAACTGGACACACAGCGGCCGGATGCAGCCCAGCGCCTGGCCCAGGGGGCTCTCGCCGAGATGCAGACCTGGCCGGAGCTGACCGTCCGGCGCGTTGCCGAGTCCCAGACCGGCGCGCGGTGCAGCGTCGCCGGTGCCTACGAACCCGGACCGCCCCCTCAGATCATCGTCGCCGACTCCGCCAGCCACGCCCGACGGGACTTCACCACCCTGCACGAGCTGGGTCATCATCTGCAGCAGAACAGCTTCGCCCTGATGGACGCCTTCGACCGCCAGCCCGACGGCGGTGTGCTGCTGGAGGACGCGGCCTGCGACGCGTTCGCCGCCGAGATCCTGCTGCCGGCCCCGCTGGTAGAGCATCACTTGGCCGCCGGCGGGCCGACTGCCCCCGACCTGGTGGAGCTGTGGCGGGCCAGCGGAGCCTCCCGCATGGCGGTGTGCGTCCGGGCCGTTCAGCACCTGCCCGCTCCCGGACACGTCCTCCTCCTGGATGCCGACGGCAAGGTCGCCTTCGCCGCCTCCCACGGCCTTCCGCCGCTGCGGCGGGGCAGCTTGCAGGGCGACATTTCCACCATCGCCCAGGCCCGGGCCGGCCAGGGCCGCGCGCACGGGCGCACCCAGGTCCGCTACCGCGACGGCATCCTGGGGCGGGAACTGCATGCGCAGACCGCGCCGATGGACGGCTATCTGGTCGCGGTCCTCGTCGCTGACTCGGCGCCCTGGCGCGCCTTCACGCCGCCCACGAAGGACACCGGCCCCCAGGCGCGCGAGTACATCTGCGAGCACTGTGGCGAGGAGTACCGCTCCTTCGACCCCGCCTGTTCCGCCTGCCGCGTCCCCAACTGTCCCGAGTGCGGCCGCTGTGCCTGCCCGTCGCGCGTGAGTGAACGCCTGTGCCCGGGATGCTTCATCCGGCATCCGCTGGCGATGTTCGCGGACGGCGCCGATCGCTGCCTTGACTGCTCCTGACGTCCCGTCGGCCCCTTGAGGACACCCTCGTTTCTCTACCCGCGAGTTACGTCGTCCGTCCCGGGCGAAGCACCCCACACCGGGGTGACGGGACCTGGCGCCGGCTCCGGGGCCCCGTCAGGCGAGGCCGGCAGAAGAAGAGAACGATGGCCATCCAGATCACCGCGGTCCGCCTGTCCGGCGGCACCACGCACCAGCACATCACCCGCCTGTGGTGGACCAACCCGGAGACCGCCAAGAGCGGCGACAACACTCGGGCGGAGATCGTCACCTGGATCGAGGACGAAAAGGGCCAGGCGTACACGAGCGACGCGGGCGGACACCGGGCGAAGGTCGCCGTGGTGACCCCGCCGCGTGGCGAGAAGTACCTGCAGACCCACGCCGACGGGGTGTGGACCAACAACCTCCTGGCCCTTCCGCGCCGCTGAACAAGCCCGGACGCCCTGGGCGAGAACGGGCGAGTCGGCCGCGCCGCCTCCGGCGTGCGCGGCCCCGGCTGCCTACGGATCGCGCAGACGGCACGAGCCAGCCGCGTTCGAAGTCCGCAGTTGGACTGACCGGCTGTGCCCAAGGGCCTGCCCGCACGCTGCCTGATTACGGCGGCTTGTCAGTGGCGCGTGGTAAATCTCGCGTGGGTGAACTTGTACGGGTTTCCCGCTAGTTGATCAATATCGAGTGAAGAGGCAGGACATGGTCGAGACGGAACTTCCCGGACAGGGGGTGGTGTTCTGGCCGGTGGGCACGGGCGACTCCACCACGATCGTGCTGGGCGACAACCTGGTCATGCAGGTGGATCTGCGGGACATGAAGGCGGCCGACGAGGACGACGCGGTGGTCGCCGCCGTCATCGACCGCCTGGAGGAGACCCTGCCGCAGCCCGACGGCAAAACGCCCTACCTGGCAGTCTTCGCCCTGACCCACGCCGACAAGGACCACTGCTGCGGCTTCGGCGACCTGCTGGAGAGCTCCATCCTGATCGGGGAGATCTGGGCGACGCCCCGACTGTGGCGCGAACTGTCAGAGGACAAGCCAATGTGCGAGGACGCGCAGCGCTTCCAGGACGAGGTCGAGAGGCGCGTGACCGCCACCCTCAAGGCCATCGAGGACGGCAAGGAGCCGGCCAGCGGAGACCGGGTGCGCATCATCGGCTACGACGAGGACCGCGAAATGCACTCCTACGCCGAGTTGCCCGATGAGTACTTCACCTTCCCCGGTGACGTGATCACCAAGGTCGACGGCCAGGACGTCGCGGACCGCTTGGAGGCGTTCGTCCACGCACCGTTCAAGGACAACTGCGCCGGCGACCGCAACGACACGTCTTTGGCCCTGCAAGTACAGCTGAAGGCCAGTGACGGCACCGTCGGCCGGCTGCTGTTCCTGGGAGACCTCGCCTACCCCATCATCAAGATGATCTTTGAGAACAGCGAGGCCGCGGGCAACTCGGACCGGGTGGAGTGGGACGTGCTGCTCTCCCCGCACCACTGCTCCAAGAAGGCCATGTATGCCGACGGCGAGGACGGTGAGGAGGAGCTCAAGCAGGACCTCCTCGACCAGCTCCAGGCGCATGCCGACGCGGACGCGCGGGTGATCTCCAGCTCGCGGCCCTTCCGTGACGAGGACGACACCGGCAACGACCCGCCGCACCTGCTGGCCCGCGACGCCTACGAGTCGATCACCGCCTACCCGGTGCTGTGCACGGGGGAATACCCCTCCAAGGAGGAGCCCCGTCCGGTGGTCTTCGCTCTGGAGCCCGGTCTGGGCCTCGAACTCGTCGACGTCACCGACCTGGAGAACAAGTCCCAGGTGCTGAAGGCCGCGGGCGGGGGACGCCGGCTGCTGACAGCGCTGGGTACCACTCGCTTCCCGGCCGCCTCCTTCACCGCCACCGGCCTGCCGCACCAGCGCGGCACGGACGCCGCGCGCGCCGGTGTGCAACAGGCCAGGGGCGACAAGGCCGAGCCGGCGGTACAGATCGGATTCGGTGACGCGTGAAGGACCGCACCGCCCTGGAACTCACCGAAGGCCAGCAGCTTGCCCTCGACCAGCTGCACCAGATCGTCGAGGCTTCCCAGGGAGCGGTGGCGGCCACGCACGTGGCTGCCTGCGACGATCGCTCCGGGTACCTTGAGGCCCGCATCAGCATCGGCTGCGCCAACCTGCCGCGCACCCCAGGCGGCCTGCACCTGCGCAGCGTCGAGGCGGTCACCCTGCTGATCCCCCCGGACTTTCCTTTCGCCGTCCCCAGCGTGCAGACCCGGCACGCCCGCTTCGCCGGCGCGCCGCACGTCAACTGGGGCCGCCACCTGTGCCTGTACCGTTCGACGGCGACCGAGTGGGATCCGGCCGACGGCATGTACGGGTTCATCAACCGCCTCTTGGACTGGTTCGAGGCGGCGGCCGCGGGAGAACTGGACCGGCCCGGCGAACCCCTGCACCCGCCGAACGCCCTGACCGACCGCAGCGCAGGACTCCTTGTGATCCGCCACGACGCGCCCGTCGCACGGTCGGACGGGCCATGGCTGGGCGCCGCCGTACTGCACCAGGTCAACGACACCAGATGCGACGTGGTGGGCTGGATTGCCGTCGAGGACCCCTGGCCCAGCAGCCTGGAGCAGTTGCGGGAGAAGGCCGCGCTCCCGGCCGGCGCCCGCGCGTTTCTCGCCCCGGCAGTCGTCACCACGCAGCATCTGACGTTCGAGTACCCGCTCACCGCGCGCGAACTGGTCGATGCCCTGGCCCGCGACCACATCACCCCACGCCTGCTGCTGGGGCTGACCGGTTTCGTTGCGGACCACAACCGCACCTTGCTCCACCCCGAAGGCGATGCACCCGCCGAGGACGACGTAGACACCCCGGCCGCGCCGGTGCATCTGCTGCTGGGCACCCCCTCGCGGGGCATCGCCGGTGACGGCCCCCGCCAGACCCACCTGGTGGCCTGGCACCTGCCCGACTTCGCCGACCGGATCGGGCGCCTGGCCGCAGACACCGCCTTCAGTGACCACCCGCAGCTGGCCGAACTCGGCGACAAGGTTATCCAGTTCGGCACTGAATGGCTCGACGGCCTGCGCACCTGGTGGATGCGCATCTACGAGGCCCGCCCCGAGGTCACGGTCCGCCGCGACCACACCACCCCCGCGGCCTGGCTGTGGGGCAAACGCATCCTAGTCCTGGGCGCCGGCGCCCTGGGCGCCCCCGTCGCCGACATGTGCGCACGTGCCGGCGCCGAGCACCTCACCGTCGCCGACCGGGCGCTCGTCCACCCGGGAATCCTGGCCCGCCAACCCTATGCGGATGCCGACATCGGCCGCGCCAAGGCGCGAGTCCTGGCCAGCCGCCTCAACCGGATCGCCCCCCACGCCACACAGGTCGAGGCACTCGTCGGCGACATCACCACCCGGCTGTCCGAACTCGATCTGCACACGTTCGACCTGATCTGGGACTGCACCGCCAACCGCATCGTCCGTGCCCACCTCGAACGCGCCCGCCGCACCGACGCCGCCCCCTGGCCCCACCTGGCCACGCTCATGATCGGCCACCATGCCACCCGCGGCATCGCCGCCTTCTCGCCCCGCAGCGCCACCGGGGGCGGCGCCGACGTCCTGCGCCGCACCGCGCTGGCCGCACATACCGACGCCACCCACACCTTCGACGACCTGATCGAGGACTTCTTCCCCACCAAGCCCCCAACGGAGCTCTTCCAGCCCGAACCGGGCTGCTCGGACGCCACCTTCACCGGTTCGGCTGCCGACGTCACCGCCCTGGCCGGGCAACTGGTGATCGGCATCCTCCACGCCGTCAACGCCCCCGCCGACCGGCACACCATGGCTACGCTCATCATCCGCGCGCCCGGCGGACCGACCGACGCCCAGCCCGTCGGCCCACGCTGGCTGACCTGGCCCAACGACGCTCTCGCCACCGACGAGGCCACCGGCTACGACGTGCGCATCACCCCCGCCGCGCTGGCCGAGATGCGCGCGGAAGCCCGCCGAGGCGCCCGCGTGCGGGGCCCGCGGGTGGAAACCGGCGGCACCCTGCTTGGCGTCGTCGACGACGCCACCGGCGTGATCTTCGTCGACGAGGCCACCGGCCCGCCTCCCGACTCCCTGCTGACCCAGGCCTACTTCCGGCACGGCCTGGACGGGGTCAGCGGCCACCTCACCGCCCGCCGGGAAGCGACCGGCAACATCAGCCGCTTCCTCGGCATGTGGCACACCCACCCCCACACAGCCGCACAGCCCAGCGACACCGACCGCACCGCCATGACCCGTCTGACCCTGCCGCTGGACGACGCCCCCGCCCGCGCCCTCGTCCTCATCGCCGGAGGACCGGATGCCGTCTGGCAGAAGTGGCTCGCCACCGGTGGCCGCCCCGACCTCTACGCCCACCTTGCCACCCGCACAGCCTCCTCCGCCGCCGAGCCACCCACACCGGCACCGCCCGCCCACCTCGGCTCCATGACCTGGTGGCCCGGCGGCTACACCACCCGCCCCCACAACCCCGTCCCACGCAAGGGCTCCCGCTCATGACCCGCACCATCGGCCTCGCCCTGTCCGGCGGCGGCTCACGCGCGGCCGCCTTCCACCTCGGCTGCCTGCGCGCCCTTAACGACCGCGATCTCCTCGACCGTATCCGTGTCGTCTCCGGCATCTCCGGCGGATCCCTGCTCGCAGCCCTGTGGGCCTACGGCCCGCGAGACTTCGCCGACTTCGACGCCCACGCCACCGGCCTGCTGCGCTCCGGTCTGCAACTGGACATCGCACGCCAGGCGTTCAAGCCTTCCGCGGCCGCCCGCAATCTCACAGCGGCCACATGGGCAGGAGCACGCCACCTGTTCACCCGCACCACCGACATCAGCGTCGCCCGCCCCGCCAACCGCACCGACGCGCTCGCCGCCGTCCTGACCCGCAAGGCCTTCGCCACCGCCACCATGGCCGACGTCACCCACCCCGGCCTCGACGTCGTCCTGACCGCCACCGACCTCGCCACCACCAACGCCGTCCGCTTCGGCAGCGCCCGCAGCGGCTGCTCCCGCTACGGCACCATCATCGAACCCATCCCCGTCGCCACCGCAGTGGCCGCCTCCGCCGCCTACCCCGCCCTCCTGCCAGCCTTGGAACGCACCTTCACCTTTCAGCACCGCGACGGACACAGCCAGCAGCACACCGTGCTGCTCACCGACGGCGGCGTCTACGACAACCTCGGCCTGTCCGTCCTGGAACCCGGACGCTCACCGCACCACACCCAGCACGTCTACGACGTGCCCTTCATCATCGCCTGCGACGCCGGACTGGGCGAGCTCGCCCTGAAGGCACCCCACTTCATGGCCGGACGCCTGAACCGCTCCTTCGCCACCGTCCACCGCAAAGCCCAGGACTCCGCCCGCTCCCGCCTGCACGAATGGGCCGCCAGCGGACGCATCGACGGCTTCGCGCTGGCCTACCTCGGCATGAAGGACAACCGTCTGCCCGCGCCGCCTGCCGACCTCGTCCCGCGCAGCGCGGTAGCCACCTACCCGACCAACTTCGCCGCCATGAGCCGCACCAACTTCGAGGCCATCACCACCCGCGGCGAACAGCTCACGCGCACCGTCCTGCCCATGTACCTGCGCCACTTCCAGCACTGAGGCCAGGCAGCACAGACTCCCCACACGCCGAACAACGCCGAGCGCCGCGCCGGACGTGTGACTGCTCCCCCCTCGTGACACCTGGGTGGCTGCAGGGCGGGGAGAATCGGACGTGACGGCTTGCGAGACGCCATAACGCGGGCGCACCGCATCGGGGAGGAACATGACGTCGAACACCGTAGGGGCCCGGGTGTGGCAGTTTCGGGTGCAAGGGGCGATGGTGACCGCCACACAGGTCGGACGGGGTGACCTGGGGGTGGGGCTGGCCCGGCTCATCCACATCAACGCGCTCGCCTGCGATCTCAACCGGGTCGTCGACTACCGGACCAAGCAGCTCGAGGTCCGCCTTCTGGCCAGCTATCTCGATGCCCCCAGCGCCGGTGCCCCGCTCCAGGTTGATCACCGGGCATTTGTGGCGAGCTCGCGGCACATCCGCGGCTTCGTCACCGAAAGCTCAGGGCTGGGCATGCTGACGGCGGCCAGCGAAGCCCTCTTCGCCTGGGACAACGCGGCGCACGCCCTGCACAGTTTCGACGCGTTGCCCGGCGGCATGCTGTCGGGCTATCAAAACGGCGGTGTCAGACCGGACTTGCTGTTCCATCTGCCTGGCGGCCGCGTCGCGGGAGAGGCCCGGGGTCGGCATCGCCGCGCCAAGACGCTCCTACCGACGCGGCCGCTCGCCGAGCAGAAGAGGCGATTGCAGGAACTCGCTCTCTGGTCGGCGTCCCACCGCGACCACGCCTACTTCATGAGCTGGGTCTGGATCGGTCGCTCCGGCGTCGCCGTGGACATCTTCCTTCCTCAGGACCAACGCTGGGACGGTGCACTGGACGCCCGCTGGAAGCGGCAGAGCGCAGGCGACCAGTGGCGCTTTCCGGTGGAGGAGGACCCCTTGGGGCAGATGCCGGACGGCGATCCCGAACCGCCGCCCGCCACGCCATCCACCACGGACGCGCTGCAGCCGGTGATGTCGGTACCCGTTGCTGCCCCCACACCACCCAGGACCGACCCGCTCTCACGGACCGGCCGCATGGTACAGCGGCTGTACGACACCGCCCCCGAACTCGACGCGGAACTCGCAGACATTCCCCTCCGCGGCACCTGGGTGCCCGCCGACGCGCTGGGATCTGCCCAGTACGAGGTGCTGCTGGCCGTCCTGGCCGAACAGCCCCCACCTCAAGCCGGTGTCCGAGAGCGACTCGCACGGGCCGAAGGCCGCTTCGACGCCTGCCTCGACGGGCGCCTGCTCACCGTCGTGCGCTCAGCAGCCCAACCGCCACCAGCCTGGCAGGACTTGGAACAGGTGCTGTTGAGCCCGGCGTGACACACCGGGATACCACTGGTCCATAACGAGGCTGGGGCGAGGAGGCAGTGGCCATGCGACGGCCGCCGTAGAGTGGGCTCCTCAACCATGCCGGTGAAACGGGCGGTTGGGTAGGGACGCAGGCGCAAGTTGGCGGGGGAACGGGTGCAGCAACACATTGTCGGAGTGCATGGGATCAAGCAGGGCCGTACGTCGCGGCGCGAGCTGATCAAAGAGTGGAACAAGGCACTGAACCGCGGTATCACCGCCCTGCACGGGCAGGACGCGGTGCGCACCGACCCCCGGCTGATCCCCACCCTGGAGATTCCGCACTGGTCCTCGCTCCTGGCGCGGGGCGCGGACCGGCTGGGCCCGTCGGACTTCTTCCCAGACGACTCCACTGCCCTGACCGCCGATGAGGAAGCCTTCATCGTCGAGGCGCTGGACGATCTGCTAACGCCGCAGGAGCGGGCGCTGGCCGAGGAGCTGGACCCGACGACGCTCGGGCTGCCGAAGCTGCCGCCCAGCGTCACCCGTCGCGCCATGGTCTACGACCGGCGTACCCCTGACAGCGTCGTCGGCAAGCTCATCACCCGTCTGCGTGAGGTCCGCTTCTATCTCAAGCACCCCAACCTCGCCTCCAAGGTCCACGATCACGTCCTCAAAGCTTTCAGTGACGACACCGCCACCGTCGTCATCGGTCACTCCCTGGGCAGCGTGATCGCCTACGACCTCATCAGGCAGGAGAAGATTGCCGCTCCCGGCACCGCCGGAACCGCTGTGCACACGTTCGTCACCTGCGGCTCGCCCCTGGGTATCCCCGCCGTGCGGCGCGCCATGAACATCCCGGAGCCGGAGCTGCTGGCCATGCCGGCACACATCAGATGGCTCAACGTGTACGACCCGGACGATGCCGTAACCGGCGCAGCCGGTCTGGCTCTGGGCGCCCGCAACGTCACTGACGTCGAAGTCGACAACGGCAACATCGATCCCCACGCCGCCCAGGCGTACCTGCGCACCCTGCCGGTCGCGCGGGCGGCCACCCACAGCTGGTCATGACCGAAGAACACGTCCCGTCCACGTTCCATCGGCGCTTGGTCGTCATCGCCGTCAGCGACTACGACACCGGGACCCTGGCCGAGCGGGAGGCCTTCCGCGCCGGCATCAGCGCCCAGGTTTCGGTCGTAGAGGACTGGTGGGCCGGCGAAGGCCTGGAAGCAGAGCGGCGCTTCACTCCTGCAGCCCCGCCCAAGCCGCTGCTCAGCGTGCACGATCTGCGGTGCTTCCTGATCGACCAGGACCTGGCCGACGCCGACGACGACGAAGCTCTGGTCGTCTACATCACCGGCCACGGTCTCGCTCCCCGCGGACGGCAGCATTTTCTGCAGCTGCCCGACACTGATGAGACCCGCCCCCTGGGCACTGCGTTCCCCACGGCCGAACTCATCGCCACCGCCCTCGACTCCCGCGCCGGGCACGTCCTGGTGATGGTCGACTCCTGCTTCTCCGGACGCCTGACGGACGAACTCCAAGACACCCTCAAAGCATTGGATGAGGACCGCCGAGCTTTGGGATCCCTGGTCGTGCTGACCGCCGGCAACGAAGATTCCAGACCCCGACTTCAGGCCTTCACTTCACTGCTGGCCGCGATCCGCGCGCACTGCGAAGACCAGACCAACGGATACGCGCGCTCCCATCTGAGCTGGGAAGACTTCCATGCGATCCGCGCCGCCGTCTGGAACCGCACCACCATGGCGGACATCCACCGCATCTGGCCCCCGGGCGACAGCGTCAGCCTCCAACTCGCTGGCCGCGCGCTGAGCCCCTGCCTGCCCAACCCCGGCTACACCGACACCACCCTCCTCGAGGACGCCCGCAGCCAGGTCGGCTGGAACCGCGCCGACCTGGACGACTACTGGATCTCCCGGGCCACCGGCCAGATGTCCGGCTCCGGCCCGGGCTGGTACTTCACCGGGCGCGCCGCCCTGGTCAGCCGCATGATCGAGTTTCTGGACGGTGACGACGGCGTCCTCATCGTGACCGGGTCCGCCGGCTCCGGTAAAAGCGCGCTGCTGGCCCGTCTTGTCACGCTCAGCGATCCCCGATTCCGGGCCGACGACGCTTACCGGCCCGTCCTCGACGCCATCCCCGAACACCTTCACGTTCCTGAAGGAGCCGTCGACGCGGCAGTACTGGCCCGCAACACCGACCCGCACGAACTGTCCGCGGCGCTCTACGAGGCCCTCACCGGCCGCCCGACACCGGCCGGTCATGATCCGATTGAGGAACTGCGCGCCTATGTCCGCGCCTTCATGCAGCGCAACGGTAGACCTCTCACCGTAGTGATCGACGGGATCGACGAAGCCCGCAACCCGCGCCGCATCATCACCGACGTCCTGCGCCCGCTGGCCACCCTGAGCGCCGACGGCCAGCCCCTCATCCGGCTCCTCCTCGGCATCCGCAGCCCCGCCCCCGCCGGCCCCGACTCTTCCAGTGCCGACCCCGCAGGCCCGAACGGCGGCGATCTCCTGGCCCTGCTGCAGCGGGCAACCGACGCCGGCCCGGCAGTGCGTACCGACGACCTCACCGCACAGGACGACATCGCCGCCTACACCGCATCCCTGCTGCACGCCGACCCCCAGGCGGGCTCGCGCCTCCTTGACCGCGACGACGACCGCATCAGCCGTGTCGCCACAGCGGTGGCCGAAGAGGTGGCCCCCTCCTTCCTGGACGCCCGGCTCGCCGCCCAGCAACTCCACGCCCGCACCCTCCTGCCTCAGCCCACTGACCTGGCCTGGCGCCGCCAGCTGAGACAGGGAACGCACGAACTGCTCCGCCAAGACCTCGCCGACGTAGCCCTGCACGGCGACGCAACCCCCGACGAACTCCTGGCCGTCCTGCGCGCCACCGCCTTCGCCCAGGGGGCGGGCCTGCCCTGGGCCGACATCTGGCCAGCCGCGGTGAACGCCCTGCATCCCCCCTGCGACGACGCGGCAGCCGCCATCCGCCAAGTGGTACGTGACAGTCGGCTGACCGGATACCTGACAACTGCCCAGGAAGACGGCAGAACCGTCTACCGCCCCATCCACGAACGCGTCAGCGAAACACTGCGCACCGCACCCCACACACTCCTGGCCCCCGCCGACACCTCTACTACACCCACCCAGGACGGTGCCGGGACAGCCGACACCACCACCGCTCACCGGCAGCTCACCCAGGCCTTCGCCCGGCTACTGCCAAGGGCACCGGAGCAACCCCCGCACCCCTACCTGCGACGGCACCTGATCACCCACGCCGCACTCGGAAACACAGTCGACGACGACCACATCCCGGCCCACTTCCTGCCCTGGGCGACCCGCGACAACGTGCGCGGTTCCCTCGGCCTGCCCATCACCGCCACCGATCGCATCCGGAACCTGGCCGCGTGGGCCCGCATCGAGCCCTTCGTCGGCGACGCACCCCCCGCCTCCCGAGCCGACAGCCTCGCCCTCGCCCAGCACACCGGCAGCACACAAGCACACACCCCGACGCGCCACCCACAACTACGCCCGCGCTTCAACCACCTGCATCTGCCCACCAACATCCTGGCAGGCACTCCCGCCAACCCCTACGCACTGGCCACCTTCCGCACCACCGACGACTCCGTCGTGCTGGCAGCCGCAGACGAGCGGGGCAACCTCACCCTGTGGGACCCCCTCTCCGGCAGCCCCTTCGGCACCGCCATGGAAGGGCTGGGGCCCCATACCCGCGCGCTCACCGTCCTGGACGACCGCCGCGGGGAGCCCTCCCTCATCGTCGGAAGTGACGCCGGTCTGTGGCGATGCGACCCCCAGACCGGCGTGGCCGACCCCCTGCTGGCAGGGCGCATCCGTGCCGTCACTACTGTCAACGACGGTGCACGCCGACGGAACCGCCGTGGCACACACGGATGGACACTCCTTGCTGTCGCCACCACCGAGGACCTCCTCTTGGTGGACCCCCTCACCGGGCACATCCAGACACAACGGCCCCTGCACAGCATCGGCCGCCTCCAGAGGCAGCAGGATGTCGGCTGGAGGTACCGCGGGCCCCTCGTCCACGCACTCGCCGTGATCCCCGTGCCGGGTGTCGGTCCACTGCTCGCTATTGCCCAGGACGGCAGTTACGTCCCCATCGTGGATGCCCTGACGTTCGATGACGCCGGGGAACTGCCGTGCACGGGCAGGGGCGCCTCCGCCGTCGTCGGCTTCGCCACACGTGACCGCGAACCACGGCTGGTCATTGCGTCCCGCTCCACGAAGTCCGTTCGCATCTGGAACCCGCTGACCCGAGCCCAGCACCCACACCAGCCGATCCGGCAGCCCGTGGCGTCCCTGGCCTTGCACCCCGGCCCCTACGGCGACCCCCTGCTGGTCACCGGCAGCAGCGTGGACGGCGCTCTCCACGTCTTCGATACCGCCTCCGGTGTACTCGTTCGCCAACTCCCCACCGAGCACACCAAGATGATCCGCGGCCTGACGGTCTTCACCGGCCCCCAAGGCCAGCCCCTCCTGGCGTCCGCATCGTTCGACCGCACCATCCGCCTGTGGGACCTTCAGGCGCCAGCCGCCGACAGCGAGATCGATCATCCCTCGGCAGAACACGTCGCCCTCCTGCCGCACCCATCCGGGCCACCCAGTCTCATCAGCGGTGGCCGTGCCGGTGAGATCACCGTGCGCTCCGTACAGACCGGCCGGGCAGCACACGTGTTGACCACGCCCGACGACCGCCCCTACAAAGACGTCACCGCACTGACCGCTCTCGAACCCACACGTGACGGCCCCGAACGCATCGCCATCGGGTACGCGGACGGAAGCGTCGAACTCACCACGGAAGCAGGCTCACGGCGCGTCCTGCTTCCCTCGCGCTACTCCAACACCAGGGTCCGGGCGCTGGCCCGCTTCCCCCACCCGGAAACCGGGCAGCCCGTCCTCGCCGCCGCCATCAGCGACTCCCGCGTCGAGTACCTGCCCATTGACGGCGGCACCCCCCACTTGCCGACACTCCGTGCCGAGGCGGTCGTGCGGGCACTCGCCGTACTGCCCGACACCAGATCACCGGTGCTGGCCATCGCCACCACCCGTGCCGTGCGCCTGCTGTACCCCGGCCACGCCCCGCACATGGGTTTGCCCCAGCGCATCGGTGCCGTGCGCAGCCTGACCGTCGCCGGCGGCGGCCTCCTGGCCACCGGTGGATCGGACGGTGTGATCCGGCTGTGGGACCCATTTGCCCCGCGCTCAGAAACCCATGTGCCGCTGACCGGGCACCAGGGCCCCATCACCGCCCTTGCTGCCCTGCCCCATCCTGACGCCGACCGTGACCTGCTCGTCAGCGCCTGCTCGGACGACACCAGCATCCGTGTGTGGGACTACCACACGGGACAGGAGGTTCTCCGCCTGGTCACCGGTGCACCGATCACTTCGCTCGCCGTGCTCCCCGTCGGCTCCGTCAACCGCAGCACCGCCCCTGCCGTCATCGTCGGCAGTCCCACGGGAACGGCCGCTGTCACCGTGCACCTCCAGCCTCCGAGGGGCGGCACCACGCTCGAGGATGCCTGAACTGCCCCAGGCACCGTTCCGGTAGGCATACGGTGCGGCGGCAGCGCACTCCCGCTGCAGTGTTGACATCTGAGGCATGATTCGCGAATCATGAATCATGCCTCAACGGGACGTGGAACGGCTGCGTGAGGTGTCCGTGCGGGTCTTCGGCAACCGCTACCGGGCGGAGCTGATGTGGGCGCTGGCGTCTGCGGGCGAGCGGGGCGTGTGTCTCGGAGACCTTGCCGTCGCCCGCGACGCGCCGGCGAGCGTCTACCAGGCGCCGATCCGGTCCCTGGTGGAGGCTGGCCTGGCCGAGCGGCTGCCGAGGACGCCGGGGGAGCGGCGCCGCTGGTACCGGCGCAGCGACAACGACCTGCTTTGGCAGTGTCTTGAAGGCCTGTTGAGCTGTTTGGCAGAACAGTCCGTACCCGTGAGAGTTGGATAGTCGGCGGGGCCGCTGCGTGCGGCCGGAGCCCGATGAGGCAGGGTGGAGGCCATGGTGACCTTGGCGAACTCCGTGATCGGCCGTTCCGTGCGGACGGCTTCGGCCACCCTGCTGGAGGCGGGCACCCAGACCAAGGCCGCCTCCCTGCAAGGCGCCGAGGCCCTGTTCTTCCACCGGCCGGACGCCGCCGAGCACGCCCGGCGCCGGCACGTCGGCGCAGAGCGGCTGGACCGGATGGCAGCGCTGGAGACCCTCCTGACCTTGCCGGTGGGCATCCCCGTCCCCCTCGCCTCGCTCGAGGCCGGCCAGCGGCGGGCCGTACGCGCCCTGCCCGCGGGCGCCGCGGACCGTGACCGCACGACGGTGACCCGGCGCGCGGTCCGGCCGGTGCGTGTGGACCTGGCCGTGGTGCGCGCTGCCGGATGGCACCAGGGACTGCGGGACGCGGGCCGGTTCGCGCCGTTCTGCCGCCGCGCCATGCTGCTCACCCGCCGCCCCGCCCACCTGGAAGAGCTGCTGGCCGAGGCCGACTTCTACGGCATCGGCGTGTTCCTCGCCGCCGAGCACGGTGTGGAGATGCTGCTCGCGCCGGAGGAGTACCGGCCGCAGCGGCACACCGCCGCCGCGTGGTGCTTCGCCGAGGAGCTGTATCAGCTCCTGCGCTGATGGTTGGCCGCAGCCTGCCCGTTCGCTCCGTCCGCCACCGAGACCGGGGCCGCCAGCGCCCACCGCCTCAACTGCTGGGGCACCTTGAAGGCATCCGGCTGCCGCAGTCGCGCGTTCACCAGCGGATACCGCTCCACCGCCGCGCGGCAGCGCTCGTGCCACCACTGCTGGCGCGCCAGCCCGGGAGTGATCGCAGTCAGCGTGCGCAGCCACTCCATCAGCACGGCCACATTGTGCGCGGCGGCCCGTGCCGGCCGTTCACCGGCATTGCTGGCGAATTCATCCAGCGCCCACACCCCCTCACACGCCGCGCAGCCACAGACGGGAGCCTCCGCACCGGCGAAGCGGTCGGCCAGGGTCTTGCCGAGGAAGAAGTCCATCAGCTCGGCGAACAGCACGTGCGGCGACGTCGAAAAGCCCTTGCTGGTCTTGGCCTTCTCGCCCGGGGCCACGATGTGCCGCAGCCGGCTGCCGGCACCGAACGCTGTGAAAGAGGCTCCCGCGGCCAGCGCGCCGAAGGCCGCCAGATCGGTGCGCAGCAACGCCGCTCCCGGCACTTCCTCGATCACCCGCCGCAGGTGGTCGACGGCCCGTGCATGACGCGCGAGAGGGTCCATCTGCCCGCCCAGCATGATCGCCTTGGGCCCCTTCACCAGCCGCAGACAGGCGATCAGCTGCCGCACCGCGTCCTCTTCCCGCAGCCAGCCCACATCGACCGGCGCCGCGAAGACGACCTGCGCATCGTCCAGGTCGGCCACCCGCCGCACCGCCGCCTTGAGTGCATCGGAGTCCTCGGCGTGGATGTAACCGGTCGGGGTCACCGGCGCGGTAACGCCGGCCGCCCGCTGCTCCGCCAGCGACACCTCGAGCGGATCGTCGAAGGCGAAGGTGTCCTCCGACGCGGGCGGGAACGGCTCCTCCTCGCTTGCCGCCCGCACCTCGTACACAGCCGGATCGACCAGCAGGGGCCCGCCGAAGTGTTCCTCCTCGCGCAGCCGTTTCGCCTTGCGCAGCGCGTTCTTCCCGCACAGCACCAGCCCGCTGCGGCCCGCATCAAGCTGTCCGCGCAGATAACCGACACGGGCAGGAGACACCTGCAGCAGCATGCGCCCCTGCAGAACGCTCAGCGCACCGGACAGGGCCTGCGGCGCGTCGGGAGGCTCGGTGAGATCGGAGCGCGGACGCGGCAGCGGAGCAGACGGGTCGATCATGGCCTCACCTTCGAAGCGGCTCAGGGGATAACGAGCGGTCGCCTGCCACATACAGGCGCTTGAAGTCCTCGGGCAGCAGGCGGCAGCATGCGGCCGCCTCGTCGATCGCCAGGCCCAGGTCGGACAACAGGATGTCCACCAGTGCCGGGACGCGCGTGGGCCGCTCCGGCTCCACCTCGACCGGTTCGGCCGTGCGGTAGCCGAGCGCCGACATCTCCACCATCACCGTGCGGTACTGCCATTCGGTGATGGCGTTCAGGGTGAGCGCGCGCCGCAGCAGCGCGCTCATCGACACCCGCCAGACGCGCTTGAGCTCCGCCAGCCGCGCCAAGTCCACACCGTCGGCGAACGCCCGCCGGATATCGGCAGCGGGCATCAGGAACTCCGCGGCGAACGCGTCGGCCTGCTTCTCCTGCTCGCTCGACGTGCCGGGCGCGGGATGCATCACCAGATGGCCCAGCTCGTGCGCGACACTGAAGCGGCAACGATCGCCCGGCGCGTGGTCGTTGACCAGGACCAGCGGGACCTGGGGGTCGTCCCACTGACTGACCGCGTCCAGCAGCTCACTGCCGAGACTCCGTATCACGACCAGGCCGCCGGCCTCCTCGATCGCGGCGATCACATCCGCCACCGGGCCCCTGGGCAGGCCCCAGGCGCGGCGCACCTGGCGGGCCGCATCCTTGGCCGTCGTGAAGTCGTCCAGGAGCACGCGGGAGAAGCGGTGCGGCACGTCCGCTGCCGCGGCGGCCTGCACGAGGCCCGTCACCTGCAGCCGCACCAGGGCGAGTTGGGCGTGGATGCGGCGCAGCGCCGAGGACGACAGAGAGGCTCTCTTGCGGTGGTGGATCAGTCCCACCCCCACCCCGCTCACCCGGGGATCCAGGCACAGCAGGTCTACCGGGTAGCCCAGGGCGGCGGCATACAGCTGAAGACGGTCGTCGGCGACAACAAGGCGTCCCGATTCCGCGCGGCTGACGTATCCCTGGGACACCACCGCGGCCCCGGCAGGCGCGGCCTTGGTCATGGCGGCGGCCACGTCGACCTGCGTCATGCCCCGCGACTCGCGCGCGAGCGCGAGCATGCCGGGATGCGCCTGCAGGTCACCGGACGCCATCACACCCCACCACCTCAGATCAGACCTCAAAACATTAACACGGAATATTCCGGGGCTGATTCGGCTTCCTGGTGGGCTCCGTCACAGCCAACAGCCCTCTGCTGAAAGACCGATGAGGGGAACCGGCCACCGGCCGCCCCAGCGATCCGATCAAGGCGGCAGGCGCGCGGCCCCAGGGGACCCGCACCTGCGATCGACGGCATGATCTGCGCGGCCGGCCCGGCAGGTCGCAGCGGCCCCGGGCCGACACCATGATGTGAATGCTTGTGCAACGCCCGGGAGTTGCGGGATGAGCAACGCGACAATCCACGACGGTGCTCCTCCGCCACCCGGCAGACGCCGACCGAACAGCGGGCGGCAGGCCCGACCACCTCCGGGAAACCTGACTGTCCCAACATCGCGGTACCGGCAGGGAGGGCCGCACGCCGCGACGGCTCATCCAGCGCTGGTACAGGCTCCGCCCCCAGGCAGCCCACCGCCGCGTCCCCCTCGTCCACGCCCGGCTCACCGCAAGGGCGTAACCGCACCGGCGTACACGATCGCCGCTGCCGCAGCGAACGGTTCGAATCAGACCCCCCAGCCCCTGTGGCGGGAGTAGCCTCAATAGAGGTCGAGCGCATCGACCCAAGCCGGGGCTGGCCCATGAACAGCCCCACACCGGCAAAGGTGCCCGGGCTTCGTGCACGGCATGGGCTGCATCAACTGCGCGCACCACCAGAGCTGTTCAGAGCGATCAGCAGATCCGCATGTGCCCGCCTTCCACGCACCCGGATCATGGGCCCGGAGCGCAGAACACGAGGCCATGCCATGAGCAAGGATCACGCCCGCAAGCGCCGGGCCCGGCGTACCGCGCAGAACACCGGATCGTCCTACACCTCCGCCAATGCCGGAACCCTGCACACTCACCCCGCCCCCACACTGGTGCCTGTCAGTGGCGCACCGTTCGGAGTGGCCCACACCGCCGACATGGCGGCCGCCTCTGCGGCCATCGGCGCCGGGCTGGCTGACTGTGACCCGTGCCGGGCCTCCGCCATGGCCCGGCTGATGCTGGGGGACTCACTGGTCCTGGCCGTGCTGGCCGCCTCCCTGCCGCTGGTGCCGAACCGGGAGTTCTCCACCGTCACCCATGTCTTCTGGGAAGAGGTCCAGCCGCACGCACACCACCCCTACACCTATGTCTTCACTGCTGGTCTGGGGGCGGTCGAGCGCCAGAACCTCCTCGAGGACCTGATCAGCATCTGGACCATGGTGGTCCCGCATCTGGGCGGGGGCGGCAGGACGTTGGCAGGGGCCGACCTCACCTCCATGATCATCAATCTGGCCCCGGCACCGCCGCCGCTCTACCGGGTCGGCCGCACTGGCTTCGTCCCCACCCCGCACGGACCGTTCCCGGCCCTCACTCTCGCGTCACCGGACATGAGCGGCAGCATCCAGGAACTCGCCGAACGCTATGGCTTCCCCTGTTATGCGTGGGACACGCTGCCTGACGTGAGCGCCTGGGTCCTGCAGCAGCATTCGGCGACACTGCGCCCCTGGGGCGTACGCCGGGGCGACGGTGGGCAGAGCCTGGTCCTCGGTTCCGTGGAGCATCCTGCCGAGGCGACGAGCGAGTGGATCGACGCGGCCGAACGTGCCGGCTCGGTAGTGGTGTTGGGCCTGTGGACCGGAGACTTCACTTCGCTCATCCATGCCGTGCAGGCACAGGAGATCTTCGCTGTGCGAGCACGACTTGAGTAACCCGTGCTCGCGGGGCCCGGGGCGCGAATGATCTGCATCGCGTGCTGGCCGAGCGCATCAGGGCTCACGCGACGCGGAGCGGCACGTGGTGCCCGGCCAGGAGTTGGGCCAGTGCATCGGTCTCCTCCTGGGGCAGGGCGATGGCGGCCAGGCGGCGGGCGCGGGTGACGGCGACGTACCAGACGCGCAGGACCTCGTCGGTGGCCGGGTCTGCGGTGGCCCAGCGCTGGACGCTTCCGGCATCGGGCAGCAACAGCAGGACGCCGTCTGCCTCATCGCCCTTGAGCTGGTGGACGATGTTGGTGTGGATACCGGTGGCCGCCTGGAGGCGCGACACGGTGGGTTTTCCGGCGGGGCGGCCCCTGCCGCCTTGCGGAGCAGCCCCGGGCAGAGGGGGCCAGGCCTTCATGGCCTGCCAGACCTGCGGCCCCCATTCCCGGTGGGGCGCAGGCAGGCTGTGCAGGAAGGCGAACGCCGTGCGGTTGACCTGTCCGGCCGAGAGACGGTGGCCGGTCATGATGCGGTCGGGGCCGCCGCTCTGGCCCGGGTACCAGTAGCCGAACAGGACGCGCACGGCGACCGCGCAGGCCCGGGCGAGGTCGTCGCCGCTGGCGTCCGGGGTGTGGGTGACGGTGCGGGCCCAGGCCAGGCTGGTGATGGCTTTGGTGTTGGGCTTCTCCCGGGTGATGCCCGGCAAGGTGGCGTACTTGTAGGCGGTCACCAGGCAGTCCTTGGCCGGGACGGCGTACTCCTCGGCCAGCGTGCGGAAGGCGTCGACGATGCCGGCACCGGTCGGGGCGTGCAGGTGCCGGCTGCCGGAGTCGGCGAACCGGGTGGGCAGCACGAGGACGGGGATGTCGTCGTCGCGCACCACGGAGGTGTCCGGCGGCCGCTGCCCCGTGCGCAGGGTGGACGCGAGCCGGCAGATGACGGGGGAGCTGCGCCAGTTACCGGTCAGGCGGTGCGGGGCGGGAGAGAGCTGAGCGGCGAAGGACTGGAGAGCCTGGGGTTCGGCGCCGCGCCAGGCGTAGATGGCCTGGTCCGGGTCACCGACGAGGACCAGCGGCAAGCCGGCGTCGTGCAGCAGCTGAAGGATCGCCAGGTCGGCTGCGGAGCAGTCCTGCGCCTCATCGACGACGACCTCCGCGAACCGGGAGAGCAGCGGGGGCAGCAGAGCGGCGGCGGTCTTGGAGTGGCGCAGGTTCCACAGGGCCAGGACCCGCGCCTCGTGCCCGGTCAAATAGCCTTCGTCGCACCACGACTTGCGGGTCTCGAAGATCTTCTTCTCCCACTGCGCGCGGCTGTAGGAACTGTCCTTGAGGAGCTGGCGGGTGTCGTAGTCGAGCTTGTCCCAGGCAACCGCCTCGCGCGCCTCGTTGTGGGAGGGATCTATCGTCATGGGGAAGCGGTGCAGGTTGATCTCCCGGTCCGTGCCCTGCACCGGGGCCTTGATGCTCGCCCAGGATTCCAGCAGACGGGGCGCCGGCTCGGCCGCCCGCCGCGGCTTAACCAGGAATTCCCACAGGAACGAGTCGAGCGTGCCGATGAAGTGCGGCGCCTGGACCAGATCGGCGCGGCCCGCCGAGCGGCAGCGGCGGGCCATCTGGTCCCGCGCCACCCGCGTGAACGAGATCAGTGCCCGCCCCTTCCGCAGTCGCTGCCGGGGCGACTGCAGATGCCGGTTGGTGATCACATGTGTCTTGCCCGCACCCGGGCAGGCGGCCACGTAGGCAGGCGCGGCCACGGCCATAGCGGCCTGCTGCTGCTTCTCGGCGTCGGCCCGCACCGGATCCGTCTGCTGAGGCGTCGTCATGGCGCGCCCACTGCCGGGGTGCTCGTGTCCTGGGCGGTGATGAAACGGATGGCACCCGCCAGGTACTCGGGCACTGTGAACGGCACCACCCGGTCGGCCAGCACGTCGGCGAGTTCCTGCGCGAACCGGCCCTTGGAGATCTCGGTGCCCTTCAGGATGTCTCCGTCCGTGCCGGTGACGGTCCGGCTGGTCTTCGGGACGAACAGCTCCCCGAACGCCAGGGCGGGATCCGTCGCCTCAACGACCTGCTCCCAGCGGTCCTGCGAGTGCGGCGCACAGCGCAGGAACGCCGCCCGCAAGGCGGTGATGTTGTTGTGCGACCACAGGGCCGGCTCCAGCGTCCTCGGCGCCGCGGCCAGGTGCAGCTCGCCAGGAGAATGCCAGCCGCGCGGCAGCTTCCGCAGCGACTGCAGCCGGGGTGGTTCCGGCTGATCGGGCGCCACGTCGGTGTCGGTGATCAAGGCAACCCGCCGGCCCAGACAGATGCCGTCAACGGGCGCCAGCAGCACCCGCAGATAGACCTCGAACCCGACCCCGTCCACGATCACCCGGGTGGTGCCGAAGAACCGTTCCACCGCCTCGAACGCCTCCCGCTTCGCCGGCGCATCGGCGCCCTCGTCTGCGGCGAGGACCCGCTCGGCCAGAGCCGGCAGCAGCAGAAGCTCGGAAATACCCTCCACGAGGATCGCCCGCGACGCGAACAGCAGAGCACTCTTGGTGGCATCGAGATAGCGGTCCAGATGCCGCACCCGCTCCGGGCTCAACCCCAGCCGGGGAATGGGCAAAGGCCGCGCCTGCCAGCCGTCCGACAACCCACCCGGGCAGCGCGCCATGACCACCAGGTCCTGAACGCTCGCCGCGGCCGACAGGATGGGGGAGTGGGTGGTGACCACCACCTGCAGATGCCCGGCCGGCTCAGCCGGGTCCCCCGACGGCTGCCGACGCGAGGCGCGCGCCCGCCGCTGCAGGTAACGCAGCAGCAGGGTCTGCAGCTGCGGATGCAGGTGCGCCTCGGGCTCCTCGACCAGCAGCACGGTCAGATCCGCCTCCGCCGCCGCGTCCAGCTCGGCCATCACCGTGGCGATGAACAGGGTGTTGGCGTAACCCAGCCCCGAGGCCGACAACGGGAACGGCGCGGCGGAGACATCACCCAGCAGCATGCGCAGAGACCGGGCGATCGACGCGAACGTCGGCTCGGCCAGGGCCAGTTCACTCGCCTGGGGATGCACGCCGACCGTCAGATCCCGCAGCGGCTCGTTGATCTTCTCGCTGACCTGGACCACGTCCGGGTCAGCAGCCACCTTCTTCAGCTCGGTGCCGATCCGTTCCACGAAGGCATCGACCCGCTCGTCATCGCCCAGCAGCCCGCGAAGGATCATCCGTACCCGATCCCCGCCCGCCGAGGCCAGTTCCCGCTCGGCATCGCGCAGCGCCGGCAGATAGACATGCCGCACACCGCCCCGCGCCGGAGGATCCCCCGTGACCGGAAGGCCCGCGCCCTGCGCCCAGACGGTGCTTCCACGCCGCCCGCCCGTTTGCGGCGGCGTCCAGGACACCTGCCACCGGGCGGTACGGCTGTCAGGAGCCCCCTGGGGCAGCAGCGCCTCCAGATACGCGCCGCTTTCCCGCGGGCCGATGCCGGCCACGTCCAGCTGCAGGCTGGGGCCGCCCTGCGCGGCCGCGGTGGTGAGGACATCGGACTCCTCGAAATACCGCACGCGCCGCCCGTCCAGGGGGTCCGTGAGCAGCCGGAGCGCGTCGATCACGGACGACTTGCCCGCGTTGTTCTCCCCGACCAACACCGTCACTTCCGGCCGCAGCGGAATCTGTACCCGCTCGCACGACCGGAACCGCTCCACCAGTACCTCGGCCACGTACACCGCTCGCCCCCATCCCCGGCATATCACTCTGAGTAATAGCGATCATCGGATAATAGTGGGCATTGTCTGGTGCAGCGTTCAGAACTCGTCGTAAACCAAAACGGTCAGCGCAGATGACGGCCCGCGCCACAGGAGTGCCGGCTGCCGTGGGCCGGGCCCAGCACCACATGAGCCGCGAACCGGGCATCCAGGAGGAACGCCACGTACATCACCAGGCGCTGCAGGTAGTCGTCCCCGAAGCCGATCCGCAACAGCGCCGTGCCTGGTGATGCCCGTCGGCAAGACCACCCTCGCTTCCGGCAGACAGGGGCTGGTCTGTGGGGAAAGGACCGGCCCGGTACCTGCCCGAGACAGCGGTCACGGGTGCCGTGGGGTGTCTCATGCGGTCAGAACTCGTCATCGTAAGGATCGGTGAGGAGCCCGAGTTCTGGATCGTAGTGCAGCGGGGACTGCACATAGCCGTTATGAAACTGCCAGCCCTGGCGCAACACCGCCCTGACCGGCGCGAACGCGAGGTTGCCGACCCTCCTTCCGGCACCGAGCGTGGGAACCGCGGTCTGCCCGGGCTCAAGCGTAGGGATCTCCACGATCAGGCGGTGCCCGAGACCCGGCACATAGACGTGCCACGGCGCCAACTGCGCCGGCAGGTACCCCGGGTAGGGCCGCTCCTCGATGACCCTTCCGTCCAGCTGGAGCTGGCGGCGCAGGATCTGCGCCAGCCCCGGCCGGTCGCTGCCGCTGGCCGGGATCACACGGTGCACCACCCGGGATTCCACACCCGTACGGCGCAGATGCCCGCAGATGTCCTGGCTGGGGCCCACGGACTCGCGGTACACCAGCAGACCGCAGGAGATCGCCATCCACGTGAACAGCAGGGCGCGGAACTGCAGGTGCTCCGGCAGAGAGGGGTCATCGGCCTGCACCGGCCAGAAGTCGGGCTCGGCGTAGACTTCCTCGTGGAAGGCCAGCCCTCCGTGGATCATCAGCATGGTCGGCTCGGCGATGCCGGCGCGCACACCGGCTGCCGTATCCGTCCACCAGGACCACCAGGTGCCGCCATCGTAGGAAGGCCCCCAGGAGACGGCCCGCAGCACCACCCCCCTCTCGATGCTCACCGGCGGCTCTTCCCACACCATCAGTCCGGACGGCGAGGGCACAATGCTGGCGATCTGGGCGATGCACGGGATACCCGTCAGCCTGGCGACGCTCTCGGCGGCTTCCCGGGTGAGGTAGAACAAGTCCGCTTTGCGCAGCCGGCGGCTTTCCGCGTTGGCCAGGGCGGCAGCCTGATCCTGCACCCGCTCCAGCGCCGCCACGGCGGGCGGCATCAAGAACGTCACGCCCTCCTGCGGCAGCATGTCCGCCCACAGTTGGGGCGCGTTGTAGTGAAGGAAGTCCAGTGTCTGCAGCCACAGGGCATGCACGTCCTGGATGCCGGTCCGGTCCACGCTCATAGCGGGCTCGATCCTCGAGAGGGGTACAGGCGAAACGGTGCTGACGCGAGGGCGGTTGTGGCCTGTGCCGCCCGGTGCTCACGGGTGGTCAGTGCCCGGGCAGGACCTCTTCCCGGCCGATGCGGATAGCCTCCAGGTGCTCAAGGGTGATGTCCTCGGTGCCGTCGAGGATCCCGGCGACGGCAGCGCCGCAGATGAGCTGGGACAGGTAGAGGAAGTAGCCGCCAGTCCGGTCGTGCAGGTACTTGGCGTGCCGGGTGAGAACCTCCTTGCTCAGCTTGCGCATGCGCAGGTTCTTCTCGTAGCCCTTGAGCACGGCCAGGAAGGGGGCCTGGCCCTCGGCGTCGTCGCTCCAGGGAAGTGGGTCTACCCAGGTGACCGGCAGCAGACTGCGCACGTTCTGCTCCTTGGCCACTGCCGCCCTCAGCTCGGCGGCGCTGGCCTTGGGCTGCAGCCGCCGGTGGGCGGTCCACAGCGCCTCGTCGCGGCGGTCGCAGCCGTTGCGGGCAGCCTGGACGATGTCGGTCGCGCCGGTACCGCAGAAGATGGTGGTGATGCCCAGCCGGGTGCGCAGGAAGTCGAAGTAGTGCAGGATCGGGCCGAGTTGGCCGGGGGAGACCCGCTGGATGTCGTCGACCAGCAGCAGGCGGGTCTGCTTGCGCTCCAACACGGTGCGCACGGGCAGGGACAGGTCGGGGATGCGGCGCAGCTGACGGGCTTCCCCCTCGCTCTTGGGCTCGGGTGTCAGAGCAAGGAAGGAAGCGATCTCCCATATCCAGTTGAGTTCGTTCTCCGGGTCGTGCGGGACGGTGATGTGCACGACCGGGACCCGGTCGTCGAAGTGCTTTTCGACCCTGCGCTGCAACTCCCGGCCGATGAGCCGCAGCAGGTACGTCTTGCCGGTGCCGGCCGGGCCGTCGATCACCATGTCCAGCAGGCCCTCGTACCGGTTGCCGTTGACACCGAAGGTGCCTCGGGCCCGCAGCAGACAGTCCTTCAGGAACGCAGTGTCGATCATCAGCAGATGGCGGTGGTAGTCCACCCGCGGGTCGTCCTCGTCGACTTCCACGTCCGCGGGAGCGCAGTCCAGCAGGTCGGGCGGTGCGAACTCGGTGCGCACATACCGGTCCCAGCCTTCCCAAGAGAAGATCCATGAGGGCAGGGGCGGCGTGGTGCGCACCAGGTGGGCGATCTCGGCCCGAGCATCGGATGCGGCGGGCACGGTGGTCTTCATCAGCTCTCCTCGGTGGGTGAAGCGGGACGCGGGTTCATGCGGGCGCAGCGGTGCCGGCAGGCGGCGGGTCGTCCTCGGAGTCGGCCGGGGCAAATGAGGGCAGGGTGTAGCGGCCGTTGGAGACGTCCCGGGCCGGTATGGGCAGCGAGGGGGCGGCCGGAACGGTGTCGGGGTTTACTGGCGTGGCCGGCGCTGCGGAGTCGGAGGCGTCGACGGTCTCGGGGCGGATCACGCCGCGGAACGGCAGGCGGGGCTCGGCCGCCTGCCGGGCGGTCGGCCCGCGGCGGGTGCGGCGGTGGCGTTCCTTCACAGCCAGGGTGATAGCTACCTCGGCCTCGCGGCTGCCTCCGCCCAGCGCCCATTCCTCGGCGGCGTCCTGCCAGTGATAGTGCGTCCACGGCAGGTCGGCCAGCATATGCCGGTAGAGGAACTCCACCGGGATCCACCTGCCGCTCAGCCGATGGTCATACAGCCAGGCAACGTCGGGGTAGTAGGGGTTGTAGCGGGCCTCCCACCGGCCGTTCTTGTGCGCGAGCCCGGAGTCGAGACCCTCCATACCCCGCAGCCGCCCATCAAGGGACCGGTAGGTGCGGTTGTCGATCTGGACGCCCTTGTCGGTGACCGTCACCCACGCCGGCACCAGCAGCTTCCGGTTGTCCTCGGCCGTCAGCTGCCTCGGCCGATAGCCGTAGCTCGCCACCAGCAGGTCGTACATCTGGTTCGGGGACAGCACCATCCCCGGATACAGAGGGCTGCGCAGCCCCTCGTGCGGCTGCTGCTGGTAGTCGAGCGCCACCCATTCCTCGGCCGCCGCCTGCATCTGGTTGATGCTGAACAGGCGCTGGCGTTCGATGCCGTAGCCGCGCTGCTCGAAGCTGCGGCCCGTCCACCCCTTCACGTACTGGGCGAAGGTGTCAGCGAAGCCGTGGAAGAAGGCCTCGGCCAGCGGCTTGTCGGTGGGCGTGTCCTTGCGCGCGTATTCGATGCTGATGCCCAGGAAGCTGCACACCATCTTGAAGTGATCGCTCAGATACGGGCTGCCCTGGTCGATGACGATGGTCCGCGGGTGGATGACCGGGCGGGCCGCGACGGCCTCGGCGAAGCGGGCGTCGGCCGCACACAGCTGGCCGTAAGGCAGGGCCGAGTTGCGGGCGGCGGTGAGCGGGTCCCAGCCGGGCCGCATGGGCAGCGGGGCGAAGCACTGCGCCAGCAGCAGCACTAGATCGAACGCCTTGGTGGCGCGGCCGCCGATACGCCTGCCGGGCGGCCCCTCCCCGGTCACCGTAGGAACGATCATGAGGGCCATGCAGGAGCGGGAGGCGACATCGATCGCGGCGGTCAGCTCGGCCGAGACGGCACGGCCGTCGTCCCCGATCAACTTGATCTTCAGCGGGGAGGTGTCGATCTGCACTAGCTGACCCGGCCGCAGCGCCACCGACGGCGTGTACGGGCGCTGCGGCTTGCTGTCCTGGCGTGAGCGCCAGCGCGTGGTCTTCTTGAGCTGCTCGGTCAGCCCGAGCTCCTGCATCCGGGTGTAGAACGTCGAGCGGGGCAGCAGCAGCCGCTCCGCCTCCCGGGGATCCTCCAGCTCCCGGCGGTAGCGCTGATGGATGAGGGTTTCCACGTCCTCGTACACGCGGTTGACCCGTCCGCCGGACTCGCGGGCGTGGCGGGCGGTGACCTCGTGCATCAGCGTGATGACCCGCTTGTCGGTGCGGCCGCCCGGGTCGGGGGTGCGGGTCCTGCGGCCGTCGTACAGCAGCACCAGCGGATTCTCGTCGGCGGCCTTCCAGGCGCGGCGCCGGTCATCCAGCGCCCGCCAGCTGAACTCGATGCCCGCGGCTGCGAGTTCAGCCGACTTGGCCTGGCAGCGCTGCTTGAACGTTGTGGTGTCCGGGTCGTAGCCGGGACGTGCCGTCGTGCAGCCGGGCCGCAGACCGGTCTGGAGTTCCTTCATGTGCTCGTGCCACCACAGTGCCTTCTCCCGCTCTGTGGGGGTGGCGGCCTCCAGCAGCTCACCCAGCGCGGGCAGATGCCTGCGGGCCACGTCCTGCCCGTTCTGGTCGAGGACAGCGAAGTCCGGGGCGCCTTCCACCTCCCGCCACAGCGTGTCCACCGGCGCGACATCACCCGACTGCGGCCGCAGGGTGATCTGCCGCCCCTTGAAGGCGCTGACCTCCCACACGCCACCGCGCCAGCGGACCATATCCCCCAGGCAGACCCGGTCGGTCTCGAACCAGCCCGACACCTTGCCCGTCATCGCCGCCCCCTCGCCGCCCAGACCGGGGAGAAGGGCAGCAGCGGCCGACCCCAGTCGATGTCCAGAAGACGGCGCCAGATCAACCGGTACACATGGTCGAAGCCGAGGAACTCGGGCACGCCGCTCGCCGCGACGCCCTCCTGCAGCGGGCGCGGCCGCCGAAACGCGGCCAGCAGAGCCCGCTCATGCGCCTGATCGCAGACAGCAGGCTGCCGGAAGTCCGCCACCAGCAGCAGATTCTCCCGCCGCACCCCGTGCGGCACCGCTCGCACGCACACGTCCCAGCCGGCCTGAGCGGCAACCTCACGCAGGGCGGCCAGGCGTTCGCGCCACTGCGGGCCCATCCGGTGCGGGGCTAGCACCACGGCCTGCCGCTGCTGGTCGCGGGTCAGGGCGATGAAGTCCGGCCGCCACCGGTGCCGGATGCGGCCCTGCTCCCAGTGCAGTTCGACCGGCTCCCCGGCGAACCGGCTGATGGCGGGATCGAAGTCCAGCTCGGTGGCCACATAGGTGCGCCGCTTGGACCCGCACACCACCAGCGCGCCCGTCGTCGCCGACCACCAGTCGGTGAGCTTGCCCTGCCGGCCGTGGTAGGCGACCGGGTCCGTGGGCGGCTGGCGCTCCTCCAGCGCCACCCCCCACAGCGCCTCGGGTGCGACACACACCAAGCGGCCGTCGTCGTCGAGATGCCACGCTTTCACCTCACGCACCGGAGCCTCCCTCCGCGTCTCCCGGCCGGAGTCGGCGCCCCGAACCAGGCCAGGCCGTGGCGCCAGCCTGGCCGTCTCCCGCCCGCAGTGGTCAGCGCACCGAAGCGGACATCACTCGAACGGGTGATGCCTGCTTGACGAACCCCCAGCTCTCGCTTCGGATCAACTCGCCCTTCACGAAGGTCAGTTCTCACACCATGCAGGAGCGCTCGCGCAACGAGCCGGACGACTCGGCGAGTCGGCTGTGCCCCACGGCCAGCACCCGCCGACGGCGCCGACGGGCTCCACCGGCGCCGTCGGCGAACGGGGCCGCAGCGGGCTGAGCGTGGTGATCCAGCCACTGCACCAGCTCGTCCCAGCCGTCCACGTCCCCCAGCCCCCAGCCGGCCATCAGCTGCTGCACTTCCCCCACCCACACCGCCCGCGCCGCATGCGTGCGCTCGCCGCGCTGCTCGTAGCGCAGCATCTCCCGCGCCAGCTGGACGGCCTCCGGATAGATCACCAGTGGGCCGGTGCGCAGCTCCCGCGCCTCCAGGCCCACCCTCCAGGCCCGCTGCGTCCAGCTCCACACGTCCGGCATACGCTCCCACCAGCGCGCCACCACCTGGAAGCCGTCGGCGAACAGCTCCGCTCCCGCCGCACCGAAGCGCCCCTCCAGCCGCAACCGATCGGCGTGCGCACGCACCACCTCCGGCAGCCCCTCCAGCCGCACCACGTGCGGGTCCTGGCCGCGGTGGTCGTCCGTGAATCGCCGGTGACGCAGGCACACCCGCCACTGGTCCGGCCACACCAGCCACGCCGCCTCACCCACGCCCCGGGCAAGGGCGCACAGGTCGCAGCAACGCACCACATGCCCCTCCCGCACCTCGAACGGCCACTGCCAGCGCGCAGGATCATCTCCCGGCAGCAGAAAACGGTCCTGGAGGTTGGTCAGGGCCAACTGCAACCGGTGCGGCGCCCGGCCGGACAACACCGCCAGATGATCCAGTGCCGCCCGGTTGACATACAGCTCCGCCAGGGCCGGCAGACGCGGACTGACCGGTTGGCGGCCCGTACCCACCCGGTCCAAAAGATCCCCGAGCTCCAACTCGTGGGCGTGCGCCAGGCGATTGACGAACGAGCCGGTCGACTCGCCGACCAGCCGCGGCACCGGGACCCGCAGCCGCAGGCGCGGTCCCCATACGCCCGCCCTTTCTGCCATCACACCTCCCACGCCACCCACCAGGACCGCACGCGCCGCAGACCGGCCGCATGCCGCCCGGCCGGACCCTGCGCGCAACGAAACCTCCGCATCACAGTCCCGACCGCGCACGGCCGCAAGTCCCCGTCACCCGTTCGAGTGAAGTGCGGGCGTCTGCGCACTGCAGGACGGCAGGCCCCCCTTCCACCCTCGAAGGGAGTCCTGACTGCCTCAAAAACCCGAAAGGAGCACGGCTATGGCCGAGTTACTCCGGTTGCGCACCCCACTGCGCCCGTTCCAGCAGCAGGCGGTCGACAACTGCGTCACCGAATTCCTCCTCGGCGCGCCCCGCTGCCGCATCGACTCCCCGTGCGGCAGCGGCAAGACCTTCATCGCCCTCAACGTCGTGCACCACATGGCGCCCACAGGCACCTCCGTGAACGTCGTGCCCACGCTGGAACTGCTCGAGCAGACCGCGCGCGAGTGGCACAAAGAAGGCCGCCCCGGCCGATACCTCGCCCTCAGCGGAGATCCGGACCTGCCCAAGGACCCGGCTCTGCGCGGCATCCTGACTGCCGTCACCACCCCCGCCGCACTCGCCGCAGAGATCTCCCAGGCCGACGGCCCGGTCAGCGTCTTCGCGACCTACCACTCGCTGCGAAAGATCGCCGACGCCCACCGGCTGTTCCACATGCCGCCCTGGGACGTGCTCGTCTGCGACGAGGCCCACCGCACGGCCGGCAACCTCGCCAAACCCTGGGCGCTGCTGCTGAACAGCCAGCAGATCTTCGCCCACCACCGGCTCTTCGTCACCGCAACCCCCCGCAACTTCGAGTCCAGCCCGGGCCAGGACCTCCCAGTCAACATCGAAGTCGCGTCGATGGACGACCTGAACCTCTACGGGCCGGTCGTCTTCCGCCTCTCCCTGGCCGACGCCATCGACCAGGGGCTGCTGGCCGACTACCGTATCGTCGCCATCGAGGTGGAAGACGCCGACCTGCGCGCCATCCTCAACCGCAATCCGATGCTCGCCGCCGACTCCGAAGGCCTACGCATGGCGGCCGCTGAGGTCGCCCTGCTGCGCGCCATGCACGACTACGACCTACGACGCGTCCTAGTCTTCTCCCCTCGGATCAAAGCCGCCGAGGTCTTCGCGGAAACCCTCCCCGAGACAGCTGCCCTGATGCCCAAGCGGATGCAGGGCCCGCTCCAGGTCGGCACCGTCAACTGCGAACAGAGCCGCTACGAGAGGCTCACCCAGGTCAGCGCCTTCAAACAAGCATCCCTGACCTCCAGCGACAAAAAGCCACTGCGGGCTGTCCTGACCAACTGCATGATCTTCGCCGAAGGCGTCGACGTCCCCGCCATCGACTCCGTCCTGTTCACCAGCCCCAAGACCAGCACCTACCAGATCGTCCAGGCCGTCGGCCGGGCCCTGCGCCCGCTGCCCGGCCAGACCAAAGTCGCCCACATCATCATCCCCGTCTACAAGGCCCCCGGCCAGGACCTCGCCGACGCCGCGAAAGGCACCCGCTTCTACCTGCTGCAACAGGTCCTGTCCGCCCTCAAGCTCTACGACGAGCACGTCTTCCACCGCGTCTTCTACCTCCGCCACCCAAAGCCCACCGACCCCCTGCACCCGGTGGCCCGCCCCGAACGCGCCGACGAACTCATCCCCCTGCTCAGCCTGTACGCCGAAGACCCCCACAACAGCATCTGGGAACTCGGCCTCGAAAGCGCACGGCGCTACCGCGAACAACACGGCCACCTGAAGGTCCCCAGCAGCTACTGCGGCCCCGACCGCTTCTATCTCGGCTGGTGGCTGGGCAACCAGCGCTCCCTGCGCATGAACCACAGCCTCAAACCCGAACGCATCGAAGCCCTCGACGCGCTGGGCATGATCTGGGAACACCCCCGCACCAGCATCGAGCACCGGCTGGACATCGCCCGCGCCTACCACGCCCAGCACGGCCACCTGGCGCCCGTCCCCGGGGAACGCTTCCGGGGCATGGACTTCGGCCGCTGGATCAACACATGCCGCAACAAGGCCCGCCGGGGGCAACTGCCCTACTGCTACCAGCGGGCCCTCACCGAGATCAACCCCTGGTGGAACGCCGGCTGGGACAGGCACGGCCACTGGCGGCGCATCTACGCACGCGCTCTCGCAGCCGCCCGCCGCGGCGAACTGACATTTCCCGACCTCGCCCCCGACAGCGACGACCGACCGCTGGAGCATTGGCTCGACAAGCAACTCCAAGTCCTGCCCAGCCTCAGCTCCGCTCAGCACAACCTCCTCGGTGCCCTGCCGCTCCACCACCCGCTCGCCCTGCTGCTGCGTCCGCCTCGTAGCCAGAGCGAACGCGCCTTCGCCCATGGCCTGCGCCACGCCCACGCCTACTGGCGCGCTCATCAGCACCTCAACGTCCCCTACGACCAGGTCGTCTGGGACCGCGGCAGCTCCTTCCGCCTCGGGGAATGGATCTCTGACAAACGTCTGCGGCCCTACCGTCTGACCCGCGAACAGCTCGACGCTCTCGAAGCACTCGACATGCGATGGACGCGAACGCTGGCATAAACCAGTCGCCCCCCAGGCAAACCGGGCACCCGTTGGGGGCGCGGTAACGCATGGGTGGCTACGCCCGCTTCATCCGCGTCGATCACGCACAGCACCATGAATGATCATGAGGTCGTGGGCGGACCACGCACCGTGGCAGGTGTCGCACACGGTCATGCGCCAGCCTCCCGGCACATCGTTGCGGGTACGGACGCCGCCGGGTGCGCCGCAGAACTCGCAGGTACGCACCGACTCCGCCTCTGCCGCAGCCACCGCGTCACGCAGCGAGGAACGGTCGGCCCCCTCTGCCTCCACCTGAACCCGCAACCCGCCGAGCTTCTCCTTGAGGCCGGTGAGCACATAACCGGGGTCAAGCGTGCACAACTGGGGTTGCAGGCGGATCAGGAGCTCCTGCCAGCCCGGCCCCACCGCATGGGCGCGGGCAGGGATCTGCACCGGTGCCACCGCGCTCTGTTCGTCCATCCCGCCATCGTCCTGCACTCCGCCGGGGACCAGGCCTGCGGCACACCCCGTGGGGATGCCTCCCCTCGCAAGACGAGAGGGCTTCCCGCTATGCCGGGCTGGCGTCGCGATGGACCAACCCCGGGCCGTAGGACGTTGGTGGCCCGGAAGGCGCCCAGCGCGTCGAGTGGCTGAGGACGGCGATGCGCGTGCAGGAGATGGCCCGGGCGAGGAAGGAGAACGTCGCGCGGGCTGTCCCGGCCACCCTCTACGTCAGCGAGCGCACCGCCCACCGTCTGCTTCGGCAGGTCCCGGACTGGGACTGGTGCCGGTCCCGCCGATGGCGGCCACTGCCACCGGTAAAGAGTCCGCAGCCGCAGCGGAACCGCCGGGCGTGCCGCCGATGCTGTGGCGATGATCGCGGCTGCAGCGTGGTCCGAAAGGCTGGCGGCAGCGACCGTGCCGCGCCCGCGACGGGGGCGTGCCGGTCATGACAGGAGAGCTTCGCCCGCCACTGGCCATGGCGATGAAACCTCGCCGATGACTGCTCAGGCTTCGTCGAGAGGAAGCCACGAAGTGTCCGGACGTCGGTGCGCCGTCCCCCAACTCCACACAGTCAATGTGTGTTTGGCGTGCGATCCGATGTGTGTTCCATGTAGGGTTGGGGGGTGGAGGTGACTCTCGTGTCTGATGAGCAGAACGGGCTCTTCGCATCGGTCGATGCCCTGCTGGAACAGGCGGCGGCCCCCGATGCCCTGCCGGCCCCCGCCGAACGCAAACGGCTGCGCGAGGCCGCAGGCCTGAGCCAGGACCAGGTCGCGAAGGCGCTGGATGTGCGACGCGAGACGGTGACCGGCTGGGAGGCAGGCCGTACCGACCCGCGCCCTCCCGCGCGGGCCGCCTACATCCGTCTCCTCGACGGCCTCGCTGACCGCTTCCCCGCTCCCCAGCCGCCCTCCGACTCGGTGCTAGAACCTCGTACCCGCCCATCCGCCATCTCGCAGCCGCATGCGCCCACATCGCCCGTCCTGCCCGCGGCAAGCCCGGCGACCCCGGTCCGGGCGGTGAGCGCGCGCCCGCCGGTGGCCAGGAAGACAGCGGCCACGCCTGCAGCGGACGCGCGCTTCGCCCACGGACCGCTCGCCGTCGTGGACGGCGACGGCGCGGCCTACTGCGCGGACGGCCTGGTGCTCGACTGCCCGCTGACCGACCTTCCGGCACTCGTCGACTGGGCGCTGGGCGAGGCGAAGTTGGGTGCTGCGCGCCTGCACCGCTCGGGCAAGGACACTGACCCGCTGATCGTGCTGACCGCCTCTGCCGTTCAACGCCTTGGTCTGCCGACCGTGTTGGAGGACCGGCGTGGCCTGCGCCTGCCCGACGACCACCCGGCAATCAAGCAACTCACCACGTCTTGGTGGAAGCTGACGAAGCGGGGCTTCGGCCCGTGGGCGCGGGTCTACCGCACGGCCGACGGCGCGCGCCGCCAGTGCGTGCAGTTCGCCGTCGTCCCCTGGGGTGCCCTCGACACCCGATCGTGGGGCACGGCCGACCAGCTGCCGCCGGCCGAACTCGCCCGCCTGCTGGGTACCTACGCCAGCCGCGTGCTCACCCCGTGCGGCTCCACCGCCGTCACCGGACTGGAACTGATGACCGCACTGCGCCCGCCCACCCGCGCGGTGAAGGACCCCGCCACCGGCAAGTGGGTGTCCGGCCCGATGCCCGGCTCACTGAGTGAACCGGTGGAGTGCGCCCCGCCCGAGGCCCCCGACGGGCATCCGGCCGTCGCCGCCCTGTATCCCCGCTTCCACCAGCGCACCCCCGACCAGGTGCTGGACGAAGAGGCCTACCAGTGGGCGAGGCCGCTGACCGACGAGGAATGCATGAAGCCCAACGTCGTCGGCATCGACGTCAACATGGCCTTCGCCGCGGCCGCCAACAGGCTGACCGTCGGCCTGTCCGCCCCCGTCCACGTCCACCGCCCGGTCTTCGACGCGAAACTGCCCGGCTCCTGGCTGGTCGACCTCTCCCACATCCGTCTCGACGAGCGACTGCCCAGCCCATTCACCCCGCACGGCGAGCCGCCCCAGGGCCCGGCCTGGTACGCGACCCCCACCGTCGCCTACGCCGTCGAACTCGGCTACCCGGTCACCCCTATCGAGGCCTACCTGCGCTACGAGCACGGCCCCTACCTGGACGCCTGGTACACCCGGCTGCGCGACGCCTACATCGCCACCATGGCCGATCTCGGCATCACCCCGGGCATGCCCGAGGAACAGTTCCTCGCCGCGATGGCCACCCACCAGCACACCGATCCCGTCCTTGCCGCAGTGCTCAGCGCCATCAAGGCCACCGTCAAGGGCGGTATCGGCAAACTGCGCGAGCGGGCCCGCAGCGGCGGCTGGCGGCCGGGCGAGGCGTGGCCCGCCCTCGCCCGCCCGACCTGGCGCCCCGACATCCGCGCCGCCGTCATCGCCAGCGCCCGCACCAACATGCACCGCAAGATGCTCAAGCTCGCCCACCACGCCGGCCTGTATCCGGTCGCGATCCTCTCCGACTGCGCCGTCTACGCCTCCGACGGCCCCAGCCCGCTCGACTTCCTGCCCTACCGGGACGGCAAGCCGCTGCCCGGAGGCTTCCGGCTCGGCGTCTCACCCGGGATGGTCAAACACGAGGGCACCCAGAGCGTGCTGTGGGCCGAGGGCCTGCTCGAGGAGCACGGCCCGGACGTGAACATCGCCCGGCACATCAAGACCGGCACCGTCTCCGGCCAGGACGAGGGGGAGTAGGCACCGATGGGCATCCTCACCGACAGCCTCGACAAGGCCGACGCCGCACACTTCACCCGCCCCCTGCCGAAGTCGGCCCAGAAGCAGATGCAATACCTGGTCAAGCAGACCAAGGGCACCAAGGCCGCAGCAGACCTGCTCGGCGTCACCCAGCGCACCGTCGAGCGCTACCTCACCGGACAGCTCAAGCAGCCCCGCCGCGACCTCGCGGACCGGCTCGCCGACGAGGTCCGCAAGCGGTGGCAGCCCCGCGTGCGCGAGAGGGCAAAAAAACAGGCCGCCACGACCGGCGGCATCGTCATCGACACCCGGGCACGCTTCGGATTCACCGCAGCCCCAGGCACCACCGACGACCCGCGGCTGCGGCCCATCACCCAAGGCCTGCCCCCGGCCTACGCCGCACGGCTCTTCGACGCACATGCCGCCGGAGCCGCCGAGCAACAGCTCCAGGACATCGTGGCCGAAGGCCTCCAGGAGATCTACTTCAAGGACCGCGGACGGCGCGCGCACGGCCTGCTGGTCGACTTCACCGACATCGACTACCTCGACGTCGACTACTGACAGGGCGGTGTTCCTTCCGCCCGCCCCGGCATCTGCGCCTGAGTGGTCGACAACTGGGCGTGGCAGACGGCCGGGTACGTCCCCGCTGGCCGGCTCAGGGGAGTTCCTCCCCGTATCGGGCGAGCACCACGCGGAGCGCGTGGGCCCTGGCGTCGCCGCGACCCTGCAGGCGGTTTTTCCGGGGGCGCTTCCACCGGGTGAGCCTCTGCTCCTGCTCACTGCCGAAGGTCAGGCTCGGCCGTAGGCGGCCGGCGTCTGTGCGGAAGTCCGTGAGCTGCTGGAACATTGCCTCCCCCTGATCGCCTCGCTGGCTCAGTTGGGCGCCTGCGCACGGGTTCTCGCAGGTGAGCAGGGATGTTCTGAGCCGTTCTCGACGAGCCGAGTGGCAGAGAGCCTTGAAAAGTGTGCGTCACGCTGGAGGGCCTGGCACAGCTTCAGCTGTCGGTGCCTTCGGGCTTCTCCTCGGCCTGGGGCGCAACTGTCGGCTCCGGCGCGTCGGGCGCGGTGTAGAAGACGGAGGAGCCCTGCTTGGTGCGCTGAGCCTGGCTCTTGGCCACGAGTCCTTCGAGGGTGACGCGTACGACCTTGGTCTTGATGCCGCGTTCGGGATGGGCCTGGTCGAGCGTGGCGGAGATTTCCGCGGCGGAGCGCGGTTCGCTCTGCTCGGTGAGGTGGCGGCGGATGAGTTCTACCAGGGTGGGCTGGGTTGTCTTGGCAGCAGGTGCGGTCTTGGCCGCGGGCTTCTTGGCGGCTGGCTTCCTGGCCGCCGGGCTTGCCTGCGCGGCGGTGGCCTTCCTCGCCCTCCGCCTGCCGCTCGGTTCGGCGCTGGGGTTCTGCCGGGGGGAGGGCACTGCGGTGCTCTCGGGCGTGACTGCCGACTCGGCTGGTGCTTTGCTGATGCCGAGCGCCTGCTGCATGTTCACCAGCACGGTGTGGTCCTGCTGCAGGGCGGTCAACTGCTCTTGCAGGGCCGTGATTTCCGCACCGACGCGTTCCTGTTCCTTGAGATTGTGTTCGAGGTCGTCGGTCACCCGGGCGATGTACTGCGATGTCAGTTCGGTGGTGCTGGTCGTGCTCTCGGACATGGTGCTTGACCTTTCCTCGTGTGCGGCCGTGAGGGTGGCGTCTGTGGGCCGTTCCTGACCGGGCAGCGTTCCTGGCGGCCAGTGCCGACGGTGCCGCAGAACGGATGCCACCGCTGCAACAACGTGCCTTGACGTAGTGATGGTACGGACCGGCGGAGCCGGTTGTTCCCTCTCAGGCGACCTTTCTCGGCCCGAGGCCGGCCTCAAGGCAGTGGCGCCTGGCATCTGCGGGACGGTACTGCTGGGCGGGCTCGTGTACGGGGTTGGGGTAGTTGCCAGGACACCTCGTCGGTCTCCCGGTTGTGCTGCCAGGCCCCCAGCGTGCGGGTGGTCACCAGCCGGTCGAGAAGCTCTCCGGTCTGCTGCGGTGAGTGCCCGCACAGGCGGGCGAGAACGTCCATGTCGGCGCTGTGTGCGGCACCGGCGCACATGTGTGCGGCCAGTACCAGGGCGGTCAGCCGCAGGGCAGGCGGCGCGGCCGGCAGGGCCAACGGGGCAGGGCACAGCGCCCAGTGGGCTGCACGGCGGCGGGCGCAGCGACCCGGTGCCTGGTCCAGGACCGCGGCATCGAGCAGCCGCACCTGCATGAGCGGCGACCTCACATCCGGCGGCTCCAGCCAGCCGGCGTGGGCCAGTTCCTGCCACAACTCCCAGTGCCCGCGCAGGCGCATGCCGCGCAGCAGGCCCGCCGGCAGCCGCACGTGCCCGAGGGTGTCGGCGCGCAGGGCGCACTGCAGACCCAGCAGCCGGGCGGCGGGTGAGGTGAAACGGGGCAGCGCGGCGCCGAGGTAGGTGAGCATCTCCCGCACGCGCACCCGCTCGTCGAACTCCGTACCCAGTCCGGTGCGCGCAGCAGACCGTGGAGGAGCCGCTGGCTGCGGCCGGGGGGAGCTGAGCAGGGTGTCCGGCACCACGGCGGTATGGCTGGTCGCCGCCGCACAGGCCGCGCAGGTGTCGGCCAGCCGCCAGGTGCGGCCGCCACGGTCGCCGGTGAGGGCGAGCAGCACCGGCCCGGCGCACCCGCGGCGGCGCGGATGCCACGCGCAGCCCTGCGCCCGGCACTGACAGCTGCGCAGATATGCCGGCAACACGTCGGCACGGGCGTGGCAGGCCAGATGTGCCAGGGCGACGGATCGTGCGGAGGACGCCTGAAGGGGAGAGGTGTGGGCGGTGCAGGAGGGGCAGACAAGCAGGGGGCCGCCCGCTTGCGGACGCAGTTCCACTGTCCAGATGCGCCGCACTGCGGCATGCGCGCCACCGAGCCTCATGGGCTGTCGTCCTCCCGTCTGTCCGCGTCATGGCGGGGCTCACCGTGGCAGGCCCCCGAGACGCACGCACCGTAGTGCAGATTCCCGCACCTCGGATTTCGCCCTTCTCTCACCCTGGCGAAAGTGCAGAAACCCGCACTGACGGGGCAGGGGTCTGCACCGTCGGATGGTCAGGTGACGATCTTGCCGCCCGACCCCGACCTCACCGCACTGCGCGTCGTGCTCGCGCGCCTGCGGGCCGAACGCGGCTGGACCTTCGACCAACTCGCCGACCGCAGCGGTCTGGCCCGGCGCACCCTCATCGACCTCGAACACGGCCACACCACCGGCAGTGTCACCACGTGGCACACCCTCGCCCACACCTTCGACGTGCCCATCGAGCACTTCCTGGGCGCCCTGTGCGACGACCACACTCCGCCCGGCACGGCCGGTTCCTGAATCCTCGCTCCGTCCCGGCGTGCACCAGTCACGAATCACCCGATCGGGCAATCAGGCGTAGAACAACCATTCGCGACAGCGTTCATGCGTGCGAGCTCGTTGGGCTGGCCGGGGGACATACTTCCCGACACGTTGCTCACGCCTGCGCGTCCCCTGGCACGGTCCCTGCCATGTGCCTCACGCCCACCCCTGCCGGCCGCCACTGGGACGGCAGCCCCAGCGTCACCCGACACTCCCGCCCCCTGCGGGTGACCGCCACCAGCCCCAGCCGCCTGCTGCGCGCCGGCCAGCACAGCCGTTGCCGCCGCTGCGGCAACCGCATCGACCTCTACCCGCGCACCGACCAGCGGCCCATCGCCCTGCACCCCGCCGAACTGACCGCCGCCCAGGTCCCCGAATCGTGCCGCTGGCACCTGAGCGGCGGCATCGCCCACCCGCACGGCGACGGCAGCGCCTGGTGCCGCATCCCGCACGCCGTGCTCTGCCCGCGCCGCACGCCCACCTGCCGGCCCCACCCCTGCCTCGAGACGGTCCGCCGCCAACTCGCCGTCCGCACCCGCCGTCTGATCGACACCGGCGCCTTCACCCCCGCCCTGCGCACCAGCGGCAGCGCACCCGGTGCCGACACCGACGCACCGGACCACCCCATCGTGCAGATGCTGCTGTGCCGTTACCTTGCCGAGTGTCCCGTCGAGCGCCTGCGCTGCGTGGCTCAGACCCGCCACCGCCACCGCTGCACGAATCCGGTCCTTGCCCCCACCGGCCCTGCCGGGACCTGGAGACTGCTGCCCACCGACCCCCAGCGAGGCCAACTCGCCCTGCCCAACCCTCTGATGGCCGTCTACGACCTAGGCCACCTCCCCTGCGGCGAGCAACTGCGCTGGCGCACCCAACACTGCCCCGCACATGCCGCCACCCGCGGCGTCGCCGACCTCGCCCTGACCGGATGGCAGCCCTTCGACCCCCTCCTGCACGCGGCGCACATCCACACCTGCCTGCCCCACCCCCCGGCCCGCCGGCACGGCAGGAGGTGACGATGCCGCATCACGCCCTGGAAATCGTGCTCACCCGGCCCCTGTCCCTGGCGGCCCTGCTCCGCGCCGCCCGCGTGCTGCCGCTCGCCGCCAACCACGACGCCACCCGTCTGATGGCCCTCGTACCTGCCAAGACCCCCCACCGGGCGGCCCGCCGACTGCGCCACCGGCTCGGCGCCCGCCTGCCGATCGACGTGATCACCACGCATTACCCGGACGCAGACCACAAAGTGCTGCTCAATGTCGCATTCCCACCCGCCACGCACGCTGTCCTCGAGGCCGCTGCCCGCCGCACCCAGCAGACCCCGGAGCGCTTCGTGGAACTGGCCCTGCACCGGGCCCTGGCGGAGCACGCCGACCAGGAGACCGACCGCCTCGACCGGGCGGTACGCGAGCTGCTGGCCCACAGCACCCCCGCCTACCTGCTGGCCTCAGTGGGGCACGTACTCACCCGGCTCCCCGAGAGGCCCACCCCATGAACCCGACCGACGAACAGACGGCAGCCGCCGACGCCTTCCGCGCCGGCGACCACATCGCCCTGCAGGCCGGTGCCGGCACCGGGAAGACCACCACCCTCACCTTCCTGGCCCGCACAACCGACCACCGCGGCTGCTACATCGCCTACAACCGGGCCATCGCCCAGGACGCGCGCGCCCGCTTCCCGACCACCGTGCAGTGCAAGACCGCCCACGCCCTCGCCTACGCAGCCGTCGGCCACCGCTACACCCGCCGCCTGAACGCACCTCGTCGTCCGGCCTGGCAGACCGGACAGGCCCTCGGCATCACCAAAGCCCTCCGCATCGGCGACCGCGAGATCACCCAAAAAGCCCTCTCCAACGCCACCCTGCGCACCGTCACCCGCTTCTGCCACACCCCCGACGAAGCCGTCACCCCCCACCACGTGCCCCATCTGCGCGGCCTGGAAGAACCCGACCTCCACGCACAACTCGCCGCCCACATCGTGCCGTTCGCCCGCAAAGCCTGGGCCGACCTGCAGCACCCCGACGACGGCGCCGTCCGCTTCGACCACGACCACTACCTAAAGATCTGGGCCCTCACTCAGCCCCGCATCGACGCCGGCTTCCTGCTACTCGACGAGGCCCAGGACACCAACCCCGTCGTCGAACAGATCTTCCTCGCCCAGCGCGAACACGCCCAGCTCGTCATGGTCGGCGACTCCGCCCAGGCCATCTACCAGTGGCGCGGAGCCAAAGACATCATGACCAGCTTCGACGGCACCCAACTGGCCCTGTCCCAGTCCTTCCGCTTCGGCCCCGACCTCGCCCACGAGGCCAACCGCTGGCTGCACCTGGCCGACGCCCCGATCCGGCTCACCGGCGCCCATACCATTCCCACCGAACTCGGCCCCGTAACCCAGCCCGACGCCGTGCTGTGCCGCACCAACGTCGGTGCCATGGCCCAGGTCATGACTCTCATGGCCGCCGGATACCGGGTTGCCCTCGCTGGGGGAGGCGACAGCCTGCAAGCCCTGGCCCTAGCCGCCCGCGACCTGAAAGAAGGCCGCCGCACTCACCACCCCGAATTGATCCTCTTTCCCTGCTGGAGCGACCTGCAGGACTACGCCGCGCACGACCCAGCCGGACGCGACCTGCAGCCCCTGGTCAACCTCGTCGACACCCACGGCACCGACGCCATCCTCACCGCCGTCGCCCACCTCGCCCCCGAACCGCACGCCCAGGTCACCGTTTCCACCGCCCACAAAGCTAAAGGGCGCGAATGGCCGTGTGTGCTGATCGCCGACGACTTCGCCCGCCCCCAGGACGACCCCACCGACGATCACACGGGCATCCCGGCACCGCCCGACCCCATCGATGACGCCGAAGCCCGCCTGGCCTACGTCGCCGTCACCCGCACCCGCCAGCGCCTGGACCTCGGCGGCCTGTCCTGGATCCATGACCATCCGGACGGACATCACGACTCTTCAGGAACGCCACAGACTTGCCGCCCGCAAGGGGCCGGGCATTGCACTCGGCCGGGCGGTAGTCGGACCTCTCATGAGCGTCTCTAACGGTGCCTCTCGGGCACCCGGTGGCACCACCCCAGGTCATCCGTCCGACAGGGGGGAACAGCCATGCCGGGCCCGGAGGCCGGCGGTTCCGTTGCAGGACCGCGGAAAGCATAGCGGGGGGCCGGTCGGGCGATCAGTCTTCTGGGATGCCGGCGCCGCTGAGGGCGGGGACGGTCGTCTCGGGGTGGGCGAGGGAGCGGGCCCCGAGGCGGAACTGGTCGAGCTTGTCGATGATGGTCTGGCCGACGGGCGTGTGGCCCCAGATGCTGATGCCCTGGTGGGTGGTGGGCTGCCAGGTGGTCTCGTCGATGACGATGGGGTTCCAGCCGACCTCCCACTCGAAGCCCGAGGGGGTGCGGGCGTAGTAGGAGAGTTCCTTGTCGTTGGTGTGCTGGCCGATGGACAGGGCCATGTCGAAGCCGAGTTCGTGCACCCGCTGGTAGCTGCGGGCCACGTCGTCGAGGGTGGCGGCCTGGATGTTGAGGTGCTGGACGCGGGTGCGGACCGGATCGATCGGCAGGCCGCGGACGGCGGCGATGGCGATGGAGTGGTGGCGTTCGTTGACCCGCAGGAAGCGGATCTTGAGTTTGACGCCGCTGATGGTCTCGTCGATGGAGTCGGTCAGCCGGGCGTCGAAGACGGTGTTGAAGTAGCCCCGCAGCTGAGCCGGCTTGGTGGACGTGATCGCGATGTGGCCCATCCCCGAGTCGCCGGTGATGAACCCGGAGGCGAGCATCCGTAGCGGCTCGGCGGACTTCACCGCGGTGGTGTAGATCTCCTGGGTGATGCCCTTGGGGCCGGGGAACCGCAGCAGGCGCTCGACGCCCCGCAGAGCAGCCTCCTCCGCAGTGCCTTCGACGAGGGGTACGCCGTGGGCGCGGATGCGGGCCTCGATCTGCTCGAAGGTCGAGTGGTCGTCGAGGTGCCAGCCGGTGACGACGACGTCCTCGGCCGGGCCGCGCCGGAGCAGGAAGCGGCATTCCTGGTCGTCGAGGCGGAACCGCATCAGGCCGGCGTCGAGGTCGTCGCGGTGCATGCCGATGGCGTCGGTGCCGAAGCGGCGCCAGTCGGCGAATCGGTTGGTTTCGATGACGAGGTAGCCGAGGTGGACGGCACCGAAGACCGAGGCCGTGGGATTCATCGGCGGCCCGCCAGGAAGTCGGCGCACAGCCGGTTGAAGAGTACGGCGCGTTCGAACTGGACCCAGTGACCGGTGTTGGCGACCTCGTACAGATCGCAGTTGGGCATCCGCTCGGCCAGCATCCGGCCGCCGCTGGACCGGTTCACCTGGTCGGCGGCGCCCCACAGCACCAGAGTCGGTACGTGCAGCCGGGACAGCCGGGCGTCGCGGGTGAAGTCCATCTTCCACAAGGCGCGCAGCGACTTGGGGCGCCTCAGCGGCGGAGCCGCGACGACCTCTGGGTCGATGCTGTCGCGATAGCGCGCGTCGACGACACTGTCCGGCACGTCGGCGGCGTTGAAGACAAGGTAGTTGCGGATGAACTTTTCCAGCTTCGGCCGGGAAGGGCCGTCCCCGGAGTAGTAGTTGAGCAGGCTGTTGAGGCCCGGGGTGGGCAGTGCGCGGGTGGTGCCGATGCCACCGGGGCCCATCAGGACCATGCGGTCGACGCGGTCGGGGGTGTCCAGGGCGAGGCGCAGGGCGCAGGCACCACCGTAGGAGTTGCCGACCATGTGGGCCTTGTCCAGGCCGAGTGCGTCGAGCAGGCCGCGGATGGCGTCGGCGAGGCTTCCGAAGGGGTCGGTGAGGTCGATGCCCTTGGTGCTGCGGCCGTAGCCGGGCAGGTCGGGGACGATGACCCGGTACTCCTTGGCCAACTCGGCAATGTTGCGCTGGTAGTTGGAGACTCCGGAGGCGCCGGGTCCGCCGCCGTGCAGCAGCAGTACGGGCGGGCCGCCCCCGGTCTCCGCGACGAAGATCTTCTTCCCGGCGACGTCGAGCAGGGACTCCCGCATCGACGGCAGTTCGGTGTGCGTAGTCATAACAGTCCTTACAGAGCGATCGAGGCGGTCGCGCGCGACGCCGGAGCGAAACCGGCGGGAGGCGGCGGGAGTGGGGCGCCGGTGAGCGCGGCGGCGTAGACGTAGGCGTCCGGGCGCAGTGCGAGGGTGGCCACGCGGTGCTCGGCCATCCAGGGCAGCAGGACGCCTTCCCGGTCGACGACCGTGCCCTCGGCCGGCTCGGAGCCGACGGGCGTGACGGTGAGCGTGGGAACACCGAGGCGGTCCCACGCGGGCCGGGGCACAGGGTGCCCGCGGTGCAGGAGCAGCCAGCGGCCGCCGAGTACGTCGTCCAGCCGTACGCGTTCACCGTCGGGGCCGGTCACCCAGGGCTGCGGGATCTGGTGGCCGGACGCCTTGGTACGGGGGCGGACCTGGAGGCCGGCGGCGTAGTGGGCGATGGGTATCCAGTGGGAGTCCTGGAGCCAGTTGCCGAAGCCCGGTATGCGGCTGAGGCCGCGCAATGCGGTGTTCCGGATGCGGGTTATCGGGAGGCGCCGTTCGGTGATGATCCGCCCGACGAACACCGCCCGCCTGGTGATCTCCTTGACGTGCGGCTTGCGTTCGACCTCGTAACTGTCCAGCGCAGTCTCGGGCAGCTCGCCGCGCAGCACGGCGGCCAGCTTCCAGCACAGGTTGGCCGCGTCCCGTACACCGGCAGCCATGCCCTGGCCGATCCACGGCGGCATCGCGTGGGCGGCGTCGCCGGCGAGGAAGACCCTGCCCATACGGAAGCGGGCGGCGAAGCGCACGTGGTGGTTGTAGACGGTGGCCCGCAGGATCTTGATCTGGTCCCGGCTGATGCCGTACCGCGACACCATCGCGTAGATCGCGTCATCTGTGGTCAGGTACTGCTCGTCGTCGCCGGGGAGGATGGGGAACTCCCAGCGGTGATGACCGAGCGGGGTCGGGCAGTCCACGGCAGGCCGCGAGGGGTCGCAGCGGAAGCGCAGCCGGTCGTGGTCCGGCCACGGCTTGAGCATCTCGGTGTCGATGACGACCCAGCGGTCCTCGTAAGTGCGGCCCTCGTAGCCGATGTTGAGCTGCGCCCGGGTGAGGCTGGAGCCGCCGTCGGCCGCGATCACGTACGAGGCGCGAAGGCGGTGCACGGAGTCGTCGGAGGTGCCGACCACCGTCAGCTCCACGCCCGCCTCGTCTGCGCACTGGCGCAGCCGCAGACACTCGTGTCGCAGCAGCACCTCCACGTTCGGGTAGCGGGCTACCCCGTCGCGCAGGACCTGCTCCAGCGTCGGCTGGTAGATGAACATCTGCGGCGGGTGTCCGTGTCCGCGCGGGGTGGGGTGCGCGCTGAGGAATGGCCGGCCGCGCGCGTCGACGAAGTCCAGGGGCCGCTCGGCCAGCATGTCCTGCTTCAGTCGGTCGGCCAGACCGGTGCGCTGCCAGATCCGTAGGACCTCCTCGTCGGTCGAGATCGCGCGGGCGCGGGTGTATATCTCGGCGTCGCGTTCGACGACGACGACCCGTAGGCCCATCGCCCCCAGCAGGTTCGCGGCGGTGACGCCGGTGGGGCCGTAGCCGATCACCGCCACGTCGTAGGTCATGTCTGCGGCTCTGAACTCGCTCACCGGGCACCTCGCTGTCGTCCCTGTCGCGGTGTGTTGCGATCACATTGCTGTAGTGTTTACTCCAGTTGGAACGAACGCTACGGTAAGGTGGGTGGAGAACGGGGTCAAGTGCCAGCACGACAGGAAGAGCACATCCGATGAGCAGGCCGCAGACGACGCGCAAGAAGCGGGCGAACGGGGTGGAGTCACGGCAGCGCATCCTCGACGCCACGGTGGAGATCGCGGGCGAGCGCGGTTACGAGGGCACGTCCATCGCGGCGGTCAGCGCCAAGTGCGGGCTGCCTGCGAGCTCGATCTACTGGCACTTCAAGGACAAGGACGACCTGATCGCCGCCGTCATCGAGCGCAGCTTCGAGACCTGGCTGGCAGCCGTCGAGCTGCCCGGCGAAGAGACGGGCACACCGCTGGAGCGGGTTACCGCCATGGCGACGAACGTGGCCAAGTCACTGGTCGACGCGCCGGACTTCCTGCGCCTCGGCCTGATGCTCGCTCTGGAGCGGCGGCCCACCGAGCCCCGGGGCCGGACGGTGTTCCTCCAGGTCCGTGAGATCGCCACCCAGAAGATCACCGAGGTGGCCGGGACCGTGTTCCCGGATCTCGACGAGGACGCCGTGCGCACGCTCACCACCTACGCCGTCGCCGGCGCCGACGGTCTGTTCGTGCACCGGGAGATCCACGGCGACGCCGTCGACCTGGTGGCGATGTTCGAACTGCATGCACAGCTGGTCTGTGACGCGGCCGGCCGCATGGCATCGAGGAGCAAGGGATGACCCTGACCGCACCACAGCGTGAGACAGCCCGTCGGCTACTGCGTGAGGCGGAGCATCACGTGGCGCCGATCGACCCGCTGTCGGCCCTGCTGCCCGGCCTTGAGCTGGCAGACGCCTATGCCGTCCAGCAGGGCAACGTCGCCCGGCGCCTGGCCGACGGAGCGAGCGTCGTCGGACACAAGGTCGGGCTGACCGCGACGGCAATGCAGCGGCTCCTCGGCGTGGACGAGCCGGACTTCGGTCACCTGCTGGACGACATGGTCCACCGCGACGGCGGCAGCGTGCTCGCGGCGCGCTACTGTCGGCCGCGCATCGAACCGGAGATCTGCTTCCGCCTCGCCGAGCCCCTGTGCGGACCGGGCGTCACCGTCGAGGACGTCCTGGGCGCCACCGACGCGGTCGCGCCCGCGCTGGAGATCGTCGACAGCCGGATCCGCGACTGGGAGATCACCCTGGTCGACACGGTCGCCGACAACGCCAGCTCCGCCGGCCTGGTCTGCGGCCCCTGGACACCCCTTGCCGAGGTCCCCGATCTCGCTGCCGTCCTCGTGGACCTGCTCGTCGACGGCGAGCGCGTCGCCTCGGGCAGTGGGAAGGAAGTGCTGGGCCATCCGGCGGCCGCGGTCGCCTGGCTGGCCAACACCCTCGCCGGCTTCGGCGTCGTCCTGGAGCCTGGACAGGTGGTGCTGCCCGGCGCAATGACCACCGCCCCCTTCGTCAGCGCCGGTCAGAAGATCGAGGCACGCTTCAGCAGCCTCGGCCCGGTGTCGGTGACCTTCGCCTGAGGTACTGCCCGCCCTAACCACATTCACTCGAGGACTCCTTCATGCCTGCTGCCCCCGCCCCGTGGCCGGTCGCCGTCATCGGCTCCGGCAACATCGGCACCGACTTGATGATCAAGATCCTGCGTGGCTCCGGCACGCTCACGATGGGAGCGATGGTCGGCATCGACCCCACCTCCGACGGCCTTGCCCGCGCCCGCCGTCTGGGCATCGCCACCACCGCCGACGGCGTGGACGGACTCCTGGCACTGCCCGAGTTCGCCGACATCAAGCTGGTCTTCGACGCCACCTCCGCCACCGCCCACCAGGCGAACTGGGCCAGGCTGGAGCCCACCGGCGTCCGCATCCTCGACCTCACGCCGGCCGCCGTCGGGCCGTACTGCGTGCCCGTGGTCAACCTCGACACCCACCTCGACGCCCCGAACCTCAACATGGTCACCTGCGGCGGCCAGGCCACCGTCCCGATCGCCGCCGCGGTCGCGCAGGTCGCCCCCGTCGCCTACGCCGAGATCGTCTCCTCCATAGCCGCCCGGTCGGCCGGACCGGGCACCCGCGCCAATATCGACGAGTTCACCGAGACCACCTCCCGCGCCCTGCGCGAGGTCGCCGGCGCGCAGCGCAGCAAGGCCGTGATCGTCCTCAACCCGGCCGAGCCGCCGCTGCTGATGCGCAACACCGTGTACTGCCTCATCGAGGGCGACTGCGACCACGCCGCCATCGAGACCAGCATCGTGGCCATGGCCGAGAAGGTGCACGCCTACGTGCCCGGCTACCGGCTCAAGCAGAAGGTCCAGTTCGACATGTACGGCCCGGAAAACCCCCTGCACATCCCGCACACGGGCAAGTTCACCGGCACCAAGGTGACGGTGATGCTCGAAGTCACCGGCGCCGCCGACTACCTGCCCGCATACGCCGGAAACCTCGACATCATGACCTCCGCGGCCGTCGCCGCCGCAGAGCGCATCGCCCAGCACGCCCAGTACGCGCAGACCCCCGCGGGAGCCGCCCGATGAGCCGCCTCTACATCAGCGACGTCACCCTGCGGGACGGCATGCACGCCATCCGCCACCAGTACACGGTCGACCAGGCGGTCACCATAGCCACCGCCCTGGACGCGGCCGGCGTGGACTCCATCGAGGTCGCGCACGGCGACGGCCTGGCCGGCTCCTCCTGCGTGTACGGCTTCGGCGCCCACACCGACCTGGAATGGATCGAGGCCGTCGCCGACGCCGTCACCCACGCCCAGGTCGCCACGCTCCTCCTGCCCGGCATCGGCAGCGTCCACGACCTGCGTGACGCCCACCGCGCAGGAGCCTCCGTCGTCCGCGTGGCCACGCATTGCACCGAGGCCGACATCTCCGCCCAGCACATCGCGGCCGCACGGGAGTTGGGCATGGACACCGTCGGCTTCCTGATGATGAGCCACATGACCGACCCGGCACACCTCGCACGTCAGGCGAAGCTCATGGAGAGTTATGGTGCCACCTGCGTCTACGTCGTCGACTCCGGCGGCGCCCTGACCATGCACGGGGTCGCCGAACGCGTCGACGCCTTGCGCCAGACCCTCGATGCGGTCACCGAGACCGGCATCCACGCCCACCACAACCTCTCCCTCGGCGTGGCCAACTCCCTCACCGCCGTCGAACACGGCGCTCACCGCGTCGACGCCAGCCTCGCGGGCATGGGCGCCGGAGCCGGCAACGCCCCGCTCGAGGTGTTCATCGCCGCCGCCGACAAATTCGGACACGCCCACGGCTGCGACCTGTTCGCCCTGCAGGACGCAGCCGACGACCTCGTACGACCGCTGCAGGACCGCCCTGTCCAGGTTGACCGCGAAACCCTCACCCTCGGCTACGCCGGCGTGTACTCCAGCTTCCTGCGCCACGCCGAGACCACCTCTGCCCGCTACGGCATCGACGCGCGTGCCCTGCTCCTCGAGGTCGGACGGCGCGGCATGGTCGGCGGCCAGGAAGACATGCTCACCGACGTGGCGCTCGACCTGCTCACCGCCCAGAAGGCCCAGGAGGACGCCTCATGACCGGAGCAGCGGCCCGGGTCGATGTCCACCAGCACATCGTCCGGCCAGGAGCCCAGTGCGTTCCGGTCCATACCGTGGCCACCTCGCCCAGCGCGGTGTGGCAGCCCCGGTCCGGCCGGGACCCGTGGGACCGGTCGGAGAACTGCGAGATCTTCAGCGCAAGAAGGGGACTTCAAGTCCACCATCTGCGGAAACTTGCCGACCTCAACAGGCCCGGTCGGCCAGATCGGCCGCCATGGATGACCCAGATGGCATCACGGCGACGCAAGACCCTGGTGGTCTGCTCAGCCTGCCACCACAACATCCATGCGGGACCGGGCTCAGCTCTTCCCCAGAGATAATCACTGGAGAGCCGTGTGCGGTCAAAGCCGCCTGCACGCTTCGGGGGGCGACGGAAAAGGACCCGATCCACGGGCACCTCGCCGACGGCCTACCTCACCCTCAACACTAACTTACAGTCCCGTGCTGGGAGAACGATCAGGCTCCTCGTCGGATCGCTGGGCTTCATATCGGTTACGGTGTTGCTGTTATGGCTGTTTGAGGAGGTGGGACGTTCCGTGGCAGAACCTGTTCCTGCGCGGGCGGGCGCTGCGTCGGCTCGGCGTTCTCCTGGGCGGCCGCCGGTGCCGTTGGAGCGCATCGTCGCTTCAGCACTGCGGATCGTGGACGAGGACGGATCCGACGCTCTGTCGATGCGGACGCTGGCTCAGCGTCTGGGCTCGGGCACGGCGACGCTGTATCGGCACTTCGACAACCGGGCGGCCCTGATCGCTCATGTCGTGGACCGCATGTTCGGCGTCGTGGAGCTGAACGGCGACGAGCTCCTCGCGATGGGCTGGGAGCGGGCGCTGCGGACGGTCGCGCACACCATGTTCGACGCCTTGGCCCGGCACCGGAACGCGGCGCGCTTGATGGTCGAGCAGATTCCGCTGGGGCCGAACGCCATGGCGCTGCGGGAGAGCTGTGTCGCGGTGTTGCTCGACAGTGGTTTCCCGCCGCGAGTTGCCGCGTACGCGTACGCGACTCTGGCCCGCTACGTCCTTGGGTTCGCCGTACAGGTCAACGGGCATGGCGGCGGCGCAGGACGACCCGACGACACACAGACGGAGGCCGCCTTTCGGAGCGTGGATCCGGACCTGTTCCCGGCCACCGTCGCCGTTGCCGGGGTGATGCCGGTTCCGATCGAGGACGAGTTCTCATTCGGCCTCGACCTGCTTCTCAGCGGGCTTGCCCGCCTGCGCGATGAGGTCTGACCGAGCGACGTGATCACTCGGACGAGTTCTGGAAACGGACCGCTCCTTCGGGCAGATCGCGCTCCGCGGTCAGTGGTAGCTCCACGGAGGTGAGCATGTCCCGGTAATGTTCCGCCAGTTGGGAAGGGAGCTTTCTGCTGAAAACCACCAAGTCCCGGAAGTAGCCGGACCCGATCCGCCGTGCATGGTGCGACCAGCGCAGCGGTACCGCGTTCTCCGGTGCCACCGTCACCCCGATCCCTTCGACCGCGAACAGAAGCGCGGCCGACACCGGGCCCGTGCGCGCCACGGCACGCGGAGTGAACCCGAAGTGGCTCGCCAGGCGGTCCACCACTTCGCTCATGCGGGGACGGTTCGAAGATCCCGACTTGGACCGGCTCGTCACCGACATCGACCATGCGCGCGTGGCCATCACGATCCCTCCCAAAGGCATCAGCGGCCGCCACCTCGACGAAGGGTGCAGCGGCACCTGCTGCGCGTCGGGCTGGACCAATGGCGAGATCGCCGCATGGCTGTCCATCGCTCCGACCACCGTGAAGTCGCACGTGAGCCACACCCTCGCCAAGATCGGAGTCCGGGCCCGCGTCCAAGCGGTGACGTTCGCCTACGAGTCCGGGCGGGTCCGGCCAGCCGCCTGACGAGCGCGGTGCCGTGTCACCCTCAGGAGGGGGCCGCCGTCCCCGTCGCGAGCAGGCCGTTGACCACTAGGGTCGCCAACGACTCCGCCGTTGCCATGAGTTGCTCCGGCGAGGCGGATTCCGGTCTGCCGAGGCGCCTCGCCAGCGGGGTGTCGAGCATGCCCGAGACGGGCGGGACGACGGCGAAGAACAGCACGTCCATCGGGACGGGTGCCATACGCCCGGCGGCCACGAGCCGCTCGATGCTGGGGGTCATGAGCCGCAGGGTCGGAGTGAAGTAGTGCTCGTACAGGTAGTCAAGCCGCTCGGTGTCCTGGGCGAACTCGACGACGACGACCCGTCCGATCAGGGGGGTGTCCACGGCGGACCGGTAGAAGCCGGTGATGACTCGCCGCAGGTACTCGGCGTCGTCGACCGATGTGTCCACCTGAGGCATGCTCGCCAGCTGCGCCCCCAGGGCGGTGTCCATCACCGCCCGCCAGAACGCGGCCTTGGACCCGTACCGGTCGTTGATGAAGTTATGGCTCACGCCCAGGCGGCGGGCCAACTCGCGCGCGGAGGCGCGGTCGTACCCGAGCTCCGCGAAGGCCTCCAAGCCGCGCAGCAGGATGCTCTCCTCGTCGGGTACCGCGGGAGTGTCCGCGCCGGGGCGGCCCGGGCGTCGAGTGGATTCGGCTCTTACGCCCACCCCTGCCTCCGATTCCTTCTGTGGACCCGGACTGTGAAAGGCCATCTTAGGGGGTCTCGGATCAGTATTTGACACCTGTCAGAATATCTGTAATCTGACAGGTGTCAAGATGTGTGTCGGCCCAGTGCGCCGAGCACGTAAGGCACTCCCCTCGCCCACGCTTCGGAGTTCTCGCCATGCCCAGGAAGCCCACTGACACGGCCGCCGGTCCGGCCGTCACCGCCTTGTCGTCAGGTCATCCGTCCTACCGCCACCGCTGGTGGATCCTTGCCGTCATCGGCGTCGCCCAGCTGATGGTCGTGCTGGACGCGACGATCGTGAACATCGCTCTGCCGTCCGCTCAGAAGGACCTGGGATTCTCCGACGGGGACCGGCAGTGGGTCGTCACCGCCTACGCGCTCGCCTTCGGCAGCCTTCTGCTGCTCGGCGGTCGGATTGCCGACCTCTTCGGCCGCAAGGTGACCTTCCTGGTCGGCCTTGTGGGCTTTGCCGGTGCCTCCGCGCTCGGCGGGGCCGCGAGCAGCTTCGAGATGCTCATCGTCGCCCGGGCCGCGCAGGGTCTGTTCGGCGCGCTGCTCGCCCCGGCCGCCCTGTCCCTGTTGACCACGACCTTCACCGACGCCAAGGAACGCGCCAAGGCCTTCGGCGTCTACGGTGCCATCGCCGGTGCGGGCGGTGCCATCGGGCTGCTCCTCGGCGGCGTGCTGACCGAGTACCTCGACTGGCGCTGGACCCTCTACGTCAACCTCGCCTTCGCAGGGGTCGCCTTCGTCGGCGGTGCGCTGCTGCTCCAGCGTGCCCGGCGCGACAAGAGCGTGACGATTGACGTCCCTGGTGCCGTTCTGGTCTCCGGCGGTCTGTTCTGCCTGGTCTACGGCTTCTCCAACGCAGAGAGCCACGACTGGGACTCCTCGGCCACCTGGGGCTTCCTGCTCGCCGGAGCCGCGCTGCTCTCCGCCTTCACCTGGTGGCAGACGCGCTCGGCCCACCCGCTGCTGCCGTTGCGGATCCTGCTCGACCGTAACCGGGGCGCCTCGTTCATCTCCGTGCTCATCACCGGCGCCGGCATGTTCGGTGTCTTCCTCTTCCTCACCTACTACCTCCAGCAGAGCCTGGCCTACACCCCCGTCAAGACCGGGCTGGCCTTCCTGCCGATGGTCGCCGGGCTCATGCTCGCTTCCACCCTCGCCTCCACCGCGCTGATTCCCCGGTTCGGGCCCAAGCCGGTGGTGCCGCTGGGGATGGGTATGGCCGCGGCCGCCATGGTCTGGCTCACCGCGCTGGATCTGGGCAGCGGCTACGCCACGGACGTCATGCCCCCGCTCGTCGTGGCGGGCCTCGGACTCGGTCTGGTGATGGCCCCGTCCATGAGCCTGGCCACGGCAGGCGTGGGCGCGGAGGACGCCGGTGTCGCCTCGGCGGCCGTCAACACCATGCAGCAAGTGGGCGGCTCCCTCGGTACCGCCCTGCTGAACACCCTCTCCACCAGCGCGGCCACGGACTATCTGGCCGGCAGGAACCCCAAGGACCCCGCTGTCGTCGCCCAGGCCAGTCTGGAGGCCTACTCCACTGCCTACTGGTGGTCGGCCGCGTTCTTCGTGGCGGGACTGGTTGTCAGCGTGCTGCTGTACCGGCGTGGGGCGCCCGCCGTGGACGCCAATGCCGCACCCGTGGTGCACATGTGAGGTCCCCTCACCGTGCGGAGCGGCTCGCCGGACCTCCGGCGAGCCGCTTTCCGACACCGGTGCGGTGGGCTCGTCGCTGAGCCGGGGGAGCAGGATCCGGAAGGTGGTGCCCTGGCGAGGGGCCGAGTCGACCTCGACGTGGCCATCGTGGGCGGCGACCAGGGAATGGACGATGGTCAGGCCGAGATCCGAGGGCTGGGGACGGCGGCCGTCGTGCCGGCGAGGACGGAGTGCTGTGCCCGCCATCACGCGGTTCCTGCTTTGAGCATGTTGGGGGTGTCAGGCCTGAGGGCCTGCGGGCCCGATGCTGCGCAGCAGCCGCTCTCCGGACTCGCGGAGCTTCTCCTTGACCTCGTCCAGGCCGGAGGTGAGCAGGGCATGGTCGCGTTTGCGCCAGGTGCCGGCGACCATCACCGCTTCGATGTTGGCGATGTCGGCGTGCAGGACCGTGGCGACGGGGTCGTGCGCCGGCCACAGGTTGAATGCCCGGGCATCGACGGCGACGAGGTCGGCTTGCATGCCCGCCTCGATCCGGCCCACCCGGTCGGCCAGGCCCAGTGCCTTGGCCCCTTCGACCGTGGCCCAGGCCAGTGCCTGCTTGGCGGTGATCGAGGCGGTGTCGGCGTGCATGCCGGTCGTCTGCCGGTGTCGGGCGTGGTCCAGGCCGCGTTGATGGGCCAGGGCGATGCGGGCTGCGGTGAGGAGCTTGCCGGGTACGGCTGTGTCGATGTCGGTGCCGAGGGAGGGGGCCGCCTGCAGGCGCAGCAGGGACCCGGTGATGGGTGTGCCGTGTCCTTGGCCCAGTTCGTTCTCCGGGGTGGTGGTGAAGGTGACGCCCGCTTCGAGGAGCATCCCCAGCCAGTCGTCGGGCAGGTCGATCCCGTGCGCGACGTTGGTCAGAGGGCTGAACAGCCCGGCGGCGCGCACGGCTTCCCAGCCGGGTGAGGGTTCGCCGCCGCTCTGGTGCATCGAGACGACGAGGCCGCGTTCCGCGCCGGCTCGGAAATCGGCTACGGCGGTGTCGGGCGAGGAGTACTGCGGCCCTTGCAGTGCCATGCCCAGGGTGAGGAGGGCGTGATCGCGCACGGGCCCGTCGAGCAGCCGGTCGATCTCGGCGAGGGGGTGGGCTGTGTCCGGCGAGCGGTAGGGCGTGCCGTGCAGGAACACGGCCCGGATGCCGGCCTGAACCAGGCCTTCGACGGCTGCGTCGGCGTGTTCGGGCGACAGGACGTTGTGACACCAGTCGCCGAGGGTGGTCGTACCGCAGTTGATCTGGTTCAGGGCGCCGGCGAGATTGCTGATGTGCATGTCGGCCGGGGTGTAGTGCCCGACGCACTCGCCGTGGAGGTGGGTGAGGTACTCCATCAGTGTCCAGTCGGCGCCCACGGAGCGCAGCGCGGTCTGCCAGGTGTGCAGGTGGGCGTTGACCAGGCCGGGGATGACGATGCGGCCGGAGAAGTCGACGATTTCGGTGTCGGGTGCCTCGATGTTCTCGCCGACGGCGGCGATACGGTCACCGTCGACGAGGACATCGGCGTGCTCGGCGTCCGGACGGCCCGGCACCATCGTGATGACCTGCGCCCCGCGCAGCAGTACGCGGCTCATGCGGTGGACCTCCAGCCGGGGGAGGTGTGGCTCTGCTGGGACATGGTGCGGCTCCTGCTCATGGCGTCATTGCCCGCGCGGCGGATTGTGTGGTGGTGAGGAAGTCCCGGGTGGCGATGTGCCCGATGTAGCCGTCGGGACGGATCAGCACCAGCGTGTCGCCGTCCAGGCCGTAAGCGTCCTTCAGCGTGTTCTCAGGGTCGGAAAGGGGGAGGTTGTCGGCGGCACGCGCCCCGACCGCCAGCCGCTTCAGCTGAGCGCCGGCTGTCGGCCAGGCGAGCACCGGGAGGTCGCGGGCGGCACCCGCGCCGTAGGCGATGGCGGTGAAGTGCGGCCCGCGGCAGACGTCGAACAGCCGGGTTCCTGTCCCGTCGGCGCGGAGCAGCTCGGCGTCCGGGGCGCGGTCGCCCACGCGCAGCGTCGAGGTACGCACTCCGTCGGCCGGGGCGAGCAGACCGCCGTAGTAAGTAAGGGCGAGCTGCTGCTCGTCCTTGCCTCGCTTCATGCTCGACGGGTCGAGCTTGGCGATGCCTCCCCACTTCTCCGCGGACAGCCCCAGGACCCCGGCGGCGACCGGCTGCCGCTCGGCCTCGTAGGTGTCCAGCAACGCCGGGTCCGCTCCGGCGAGGACCTGGCCCAGCTTCCAACCGAGGTTGTACCCGTCCTGCATGCCGGTGTTCAGACCCTGGGCACCGGCCGGGGTGTGGACGTGCGCGGCGTCACCGACGAGGAAGACGCGTCCTCGGCCATAGTTCTCCGCCAGGCGGATGTTCGGTCGGAACACCGACGTCCAGTGGATGCCGTGCAGCTGAATGCGCCGGTCGCGGGTGTGGGAGTGGATCCGCCGGAGGATGTCGTCCTTGTCCGAGGGCGGTTCCTCGTCGGGCCCGAGGCTGATCATCCACTGGAACATGTCGCTGCCGGGGAGCGGACAGGCGCCGATGCGCTTGCCGCCGCGGCCGAGCCACATGTGCCACCGGTTGCGGGCCAGCCCGGTCACGGTGGCATCGACGATGAGCATCCGGTCGCTCTCGTGCGTCGTCCCGACGAACCCGATGCCGAGTTGCTTGCGCACCGCGCTGGAACCGCCGTCAGCGCCTACGACGTACCGGGCGACGATCTCCTTGATGCCGTCCGCGCCCGCCACCTTGGCAACCACCGTGTCCTCGTCCTGCGTCAGCTCGGTCAGTTCCCTGCCGAACTCGATCTCACGGCCGAGTCCGCTGAGCCGGGCGTGCAGTGCGCGGTCCGTGCGGAACTGAGGGATCAGCCAGGTGTTCGGGTAGGGGACGTCTGGGGCCGCCTCCCTGTGGGTGAACATCTTCCAGGGCACGGCGAAGGGGCCCGCATGGATCCCGAGCTTGGGATAGGTGCTGCCGCCGGCCAGCACCTCGTCGAGGGCACCGAGGTCTTCTAGGATTTCGAGGCTGCGGGGCTGGACGCCCTTGGCCCGGGACCCCTCGAAGGCATGGGGAGACCTGTCGATGATCCGTACGTCGAGTCCCCGCCGTACGAGATCGATCGCCACAGCAGAGCCCGAAGGGCCCGCACCGACGACCAGGACGTCGATGACCTGCGGGTTGTTCACGAGTCGAGCCTCTCGGCGCGTGCGGCCACGAACGGGACGATCTGATCGGCGACGTGGCGCGGGCGTTCAAATGGGGCCATGTGCCCACACTTGGGAATGACATGACGATGCTGGGGCTTCAGCAGGGCGCGAGCCGTGTCGAGGTGGGCCAGGGGCGTGACGTCGTCCTCGGCGCCCCACAGGAGCAGCGTGGGAATGCCCAGCGCGCCCGTCTGCCGGAAGAGGTCGTCACGGCCGGAGACCGGCAGGTGTTGCAGCGTGTCGAAGACCGCGTACAGCGAACCCTCGAAGCGAAAGGCGTCGAGGACCATGTCCGTCAGTTTCGAGCCGATCTCAGGGTCGCGGACGTTGTGCCCGAGGTGCCCCTGGAGTATCCGGCGGCCGCGCCGCCGGGCGACGATACCGGCCAGCAGATCGTTGCCCAGTATCCGGTGAGGGGAGGTCGGCCGCGGTTTCGCGAGACCGGCGGGGCCGACGATGGTCAGGGTGGACACCGACGAGTGGTGCCGGGCGGCGTAGTTCATGGCGACCAACGCGCCCATGGAGGTTCCCACGAGATGCAGCGGGCGCGTGGTCAGGCCGAGCCGTTCGGTCAACTCGGTCAGCTGTCGCGCGAAGAGGGTTTCGTCGTATCGCGCCCGCACCCGGTCCGAGTAGCCGCGGCCGTACGCGCTGCAGGTCAGAGTCCGCAGCCCGCGGGCGTTCAGCTCGGTGACGAGGCCGTCCCAGTAGAAGAGCGGGATGGTCAGGCCGCCCGCCATCACGACCATCTCGCCGTCCTCGGGGCCCTTCAGTTCGTAGTGCGTGACGCCGTCGGAGAGTTCGACGAAACTGCCGCGCAGAGCTTGCCGCGATTCGGCGGTGAGCCGTCGGTCCTCGCCCTGTGCGACGAAGTACTTCATGGAACGGGCCTCCTTGGCCTCAGTGCGTGGGGGTGTCGGTGGAGGAGCGCAGGAACTTCGCGATCGCGTCCGAGACCCAGTGGGGCTCCTCTTCGGGCAGCAGGTGTCCGCCGTGGGGGTGCACCAGCTCTGCGGCGCCGGGGATGTCACGGGTGAAGTGCTGGCCGTCGATGCCCGCGCTGCGCAGTACGAGCGTGGGTGTCGTGATGCGGGGGATGTGCGCGCTGCGGTCGGGCTGGTCCGTGTTGCAGAAGTCGACGAAGGCCGAGCGGTTCCCGGGCCGGTTCATGAGCTGGTGGGCGCGGTCCACCATGGCGTCGTCCACGATCGTCGAGTGCGAGCCGACGTTCGAGCGCAGGTTGCGCCCGATGGCGCCGCGCGGCATCACCCGCCGCAACAGGGGGCGCAGTAGTGGGTTGCGTGTCAGGCGCATGCCTGCCGGTATCTCTTTCTCCGGGTATCCGGTGGCATTGACGAGCACCAGGCCGGTCAGCCGCTCCGGGTGGTCCAGCGCGAGGTTCCAGGCGATGTTGCCGCCCAGTGAATTGCCCGCCGCCGCGTAGCGCGGCACGCCCAACGTCTCCAGGAAGTCCGCCACCGTCGCGGCATAGGCCGGGATGCGGTAGTCGCGGTCCATGCGAGGGCCTGTCAGGCCGAACCCCGGCAGGTCGGGGCGGATGACGTCGAACGACTCCGACAGCAGGTCTGCCGCGCGGTCGAAGTGCTGAAGCGACGACGCGCTGCCGTGCAGCAGGACGAGTGCCGGGCCGCCGCCAGCGCGTTTGTAGTGGATCCGCAATCCACCCACCACGACGAAGCGGGAATCGGGCTGCGGCTCAGACCAGGTGCTCATAATGGATACACTGTTACCGATAAGGTAGTCGTGTCAAGCGCAGGCTCCCGGAAGTCACGGCCTTGCGGCCTGCGACATCGAGCGCGCTGCGGTAGCGGCTCACCTGGGTGGCGCCCGGAGCCACGTGGGACGGTCATCCCGGCATGGCCTCGGGCGGCGTCCGCCTGCGGTCTGCTCATGGTGGCTGGCACGGTGGTGCACCTGCGCCATGGCGACCCGCTCGCGCAGGCCCTGCCCGCCGTCGTGCTGCCCTGGCGGCGGTGGCGTACACCGGGGTGGCGATCGCCGAAGGCGGACGGACCGGGACGGGCGCCGCCTGGAGAGCGAAGCTGTCGATGCCCGACAGCTCACGGGCCTCTTGTGGGGCGTACCGTCGACAGTGTGCAGTACACGGCCGCACACCTCGTGTCCCGTGTCGCCGGCGACCTCAGGCCGAAGGCGGACGAGGTGATCGCCGACGTGTTGCGGTGCCTGCGGAGTGAGGTTCCTGAACTGTGGAGTAATCCGGATCTCGTCCGCATGACGTCTGAGAACGTCGCCGAGCATGTCGCCGGCGTGCTGGCCGGCCTGGAAAACGGCATCGACCCGCGCGAGATAGATCGGCCGGCCGCCGAGCTGGAACGCGCACGTCGACTGGCCCATTACGGCACGCCCGTCACAGCGCTGCTGCGGGCCTTCCGGCTCGGTCAGGGCATAGTCCTGGACAAAATGCTTGCCGAAATCGCGCGGGTGACGAAGGATGCGGAGTTGGTCAGCGAGGCATCGCGTCTCCTGCTCGTGATGGCGAACGGATACGTGGACGACGCGTCCGAGCAGGGTGTCACGGCGTTCCAGGAGGAGCGGGAACGGCGACTGCAGCGGCGTCTGTCCTTGGTGAACGAGGCCGGTCTGCGCATCGGGACCACCCTGGACATCGCTCGCACCACCCAGGAACTGGCAGACCTCGCCCTCGAGCACTTCGCCGAGCTGGTCACCGTCGACCTGCTCGACTCCGTGGTCCACGAGCACGGCACTCCGGCACCGGATCCCCTCGTACTGCACCGGGCCGCGCAGGCGTCGAGGGTGCAAGGAGGCCAGGAGCCGACGATTCGGGTGGGGGAGTGCCACACCTACCCGGACGGATCGGTCATGGCCCGCGCCCTGACCACCGGCCGGCCCTCCCGTCACCCGGCGACACCGACGGATCCGGCCGACGACTTCGGCACTCGCCCTGCATGCTCGACGCTGGTGGTGCCGCTGAGCGCACGCGGCGTCACTCTTGGCGTCGCGAGGTTCTGCCGTCAGAGCAACCCGGTCGCTTTCGACGATGAGGATCTGTTCCTCGCCCAGGAGATCGCGGCCAGGGCGGCCGTGGCCATCGACAACGCCCGCCGCTACACACACGCCCGTGCCACGGCCCTCACTCTCCAGCGCAGTCTGCTGCCACGGCGTACGGCGGAGCAGGCTGCCGTCGAAGTCGCCTGCCGCTACCTGCCGGCCGGTGCCCAGGCCGGTGTGGGCGGCGACTGGTACGACGTGATCCCGCTGTCCGGAGCCCGGGTTGCCCTGGTGGTGGGCGACGTGGTCGGCCACGGCATTCACGCCGCCGCCACGATGGGGCGCCTGCGGACCGCGGTCCGTACCCTCGCCGACATCGACCTGCCTCCCGAGGAACTGCTGACACACCTGGACGACGTCGTCATCCGCCTGTCCGCTGAAGCCTCGGCCGACCCGGACGCCGAAACGGCCGGGGACATCGGCGCCACATGCCTGTACGCCGTCTACGACCCTGTCGACGGCCGTTGCTCGCTGGCCCGCGCGGGGCACGTGCCGCCCGCCGTAGTGCACAGAGACGGAACCGTCGATCTCCTGACCATGCCGCACGGCCCGCCGCTGGGCCTGGGTGGCCTGCCGTTCGAGGCGACGGAGGTCGACCTTCCCGAAGGCAGCCTCCTCGCTCTGTACACCGACGGCCTGGTCGAAGCCCGCGACCACGATATCGAGGCGGGCCTCACCCTCCTTTGCCACGCCCTCGCACAACCCTCCGCATCCCTGGAGGCCGCCTGCGACAGCGTGCTCCAGGCCTTGCTGCCCGCAGCAGGTCTGCCTCGCGACGACATCGCCCTGCTGCTGACCCGCACCCGCGCCCTCGGGGACGGCCAGGTCGCAGCCTGGGACGTGGACGCCGACCCGGCAGCCGTCACCCAGGTCCGTAGGAGCGCAGCCCGGCAACTGGCCGCCTGGGGACTGGAGGACCTCGATTTCGTCACCGAACTGGTGATCAGCGAACTGGTCACCAACGCCATCCGCTACGGCCAGCCCCCCATCCGCCTGCGTCTCATCCGGGACTGCTCCCTACTGGTCGAGGTGTCCGACACCGGCAGTACCACCCCCCACCTGCGCCGTGCCCGCGCCTTCGATGAAGGCGGACGCGGCCTGCTGCTCGTCGCCCAGCTCACCGAACGTTGGGGAACGCGTCATGCCCGGCAGGGCAAGACGGTCTGGGCCGAGCTGGGCGAGGAGAATCACGCCGAGCCCTCGGAGCTGGCCTTCCGCCTGTAGCCGGCGCCGAGTGGGGCGAGCTGCGAGACCAGCAAATGGCCACGGCATGCATTATGGCGTTGCTGCGCTGACGGCGCCCGTTTGCGCGACGGGATGAGGAGCGGGTTCTCACCGAGGCTGTGCTCTCGTCAGCAGTCCACGGACACGCTCTGCTGGGAGTTGGCGTCTTCCTCGGGTCGATCCCCTGCTGCGGCTGTGGGAACGAGTCCGCCCGGTCACCGGCGGCCGGCTGGTCATCGTGGGTCACGGTCCCGAACGGCAGAGACTCCAGGCGCAGGCCGGGCCCGGCGTGGTCATCACCGGACGGGTGTCGGAAGAGCAGAAGCACCAACTGATTTCCAGCCGAGGTTTAGCCGTCCTGCATGCCGGTGTTCAGGCTCTGGGCGACGGCGCGGCGGGGACGGGGGCACCGAGGCCCCGTGACAGGGCGCGGGCTGTGGCCCGCAGAGCGGGAGAGATGAACCGTGGCTCTGTGTGGCCCGCCGGTACGACAACCGAGAGTGCCGCGACGACGTCTCCGGTCGCGCCGCGCACCGGCACTGCGGCAGCGAGCAGCGGGCGAGGTTCCTGTCGGTTGACGACGGCGATCCCGTTGCGGCGTACCTCGGCGAGGGCGCGGCGCAACGCGGCCGAGGAGAGGGGCACGCCTTCCGGTTCGTGGACCAGTGGTTGGGCGAGATAGGTCTCCTGGAAGTCCGGGTCGGCATGGGCAAGGAGAACGAGACCGACCCCGGTGGAATGCAGCGGCAGACGGCCGCCCACGCGGTACAGCACATCGATGGCCTCACGCGCCGACAAACGTTCGACCAGGAGAGCTTCCATGCCGTCCAGGACGGCGAACAGGACGTGCTGGTGCGTCGCCTCGTACAGGTCCTCCATGAACGGGAGCGCCACCGTGCGCAGGCCGTGGGCGCGCGGGGCGAGCGAGGCTACCTCCCACAGACGCAGGCCGACCACGAAACGGCCGTCGGGGTCCCGTTCCAGAGCCCCCCAGTGAAGCAGGCGCCGGGCGAGCCGGAGTGTCGTACTGGGCGGGGTGTCCGTGACCCGGCTCAGTTCGGCGAGAGTCATGGCGCGGCGGGTCTCCTTGAAGGCCGTGAGCAGAGCGAACGCCCGGTCGATCACCGGATCGCCCTGGGCTGGCCGGCGACCCCGAGAGACGCTGGGGGGGTTCGTCATGCCTGCAGTCTCACTCTTCGGGCCGCTCCTCGTACATTGCGGCAAGGTTTCGATCGCATGCCATTCAATGGAATTGCTGCTGGTGCCGATCTGGTCGATCTCCCACTGTTACCCCACACGTCGACGAGACGCCTCTCAGGTTCCGAGCCGAGCCGATTCCGAGGAGACCCATGACTGCGGAGTTCACCCAGAGCGGTGTGGTGCAATTCTCCCTTCCGGGCAAGCCTGTGCCCTTCTTCCTGGAGGCAGGTGAGGGGGAGCGGGCGCACCTGTACGACTCGCTGATCACCGTGCTGCTCAGCAAAGACGAGACCGACGGACAGTTCGGCGTGTTCACCTACTCCGCTCCCAAGGGCGACGCGATCCCCACACATGCGCACGCCGATGTCCACGAGACGTTCTTTATGCTCTCTGGGCGGGCTCGCGTGTGGATCCAGGACGCGCAAGGTGAGCGACACGAGAAGTTGCTGGGGACCGGCGACTTCGGCTACGTCCCGGCGGGCTGCCTGCACACCTTCCGTGTGGAGGCCGACGACACCCGGATCATGGGCGTGTCCAGTGGCGGTTTCGAGCGCTTCTTCGCCGCGTCCGGCACCCGTACAGACTCCCTGGAACTGCCGCAGCCGCCGTACGTCCCCTCGCCGGAGCAGATCGGCCGCGCGGCGCGCGAGTACGGCAACGACTTCCGGTTCGACCTGCGTCCCTTGGACGGCTGACGTGGCCGGACGCGCGACGCCGCTGCCCACCGAGGAAATCACGCCGGCGGGCACCCGGCTGTTGCGAGGGGTCGAGTACGCGACACCGGACGGTTTCCGCCCGCTCCTGCTCGATCTCCACCTCCCCGCCGCGCACCCTGCCGGAGGCCCCGTGCCGGTCGTTGTCTTCCTGCACGGTGGGGGCTGGCGGACCGGGAGTCGCGCTCGGTTCGGGTCGGCCTTCGAGGCGTGGGAGGTCAGTCCGTTCGACCTGCTCGCGGCGGCCGGCTTCGCGGTCGTCTCGATCGACTACCGGCTCAGCGCGGAGGCCGTCTTCCCCGCTCAACTGCACGACGGCAAAGCCGCCTTGCGCTGGGTGCGCGAGCACGCCGAGGAGCTGGGGCTCGACGCCGAACGGGTCGTGCTGTGGGGCGAGTCGGCCGGCGGCCATCTCGCCGCGCTGCTCGGACTGACGGTCTGCCGACCGGAGCCGGAAACCGACCACGTGGTGGCTGGTCCGTACGCCGGCGTCGTCGGTGTCGTGGACTGGTACGGGCCCGCCGACTTACGGACCATGCAAAGCCAGTCCCGCCCCGACGCCGTGACCGTGCCCGACGCGGCGGATTCCCGGGAGGCCCAGTTGATCGGGGCGCCCGTACCCGAGGCGCCCCGGCTTGCTGCGGAGGCGAGCCCGGTCACCTACGTCTGCTCTGCCGCTCCGCCGTTCCTGCTCGCCCACGGCACGGCCGACCGGTTCGTCCCGAGCGCCCAGAGTGAACAGCTCGCCCAGGCGCTGCGGGCCAGCGGCAGCGAGGTGACCTTGCGGCTCATCGACTCCGCGGACCACCTGTGGGCCGGTCTGCCCGATCCACGGACCGTCTTCGACGAGGCCCTGGACTTCGCCCTGCGCGTCTGCGCCCCGATCGCGGCACGCACCCCCCGCCGGCCCGCCGCCGTGCGCGCCTTCTGACTCCACCCCCCGTCCCCACCCCCGTCCCCGCACGCCGGCATCGACCCGCCCAGGTCGTAGGCAAAGGAGCCTCGGTAATGAATCGTTTCAAATTCTCCTCGGCAAGAAACAGCGTGCTCTTGGCAACCGCCGTCGCCCTCGCCTCCGCCGGTGTCACGGCCTGCAGCTCGTCCTCCGCGAGCGGGTCCTCGGCGTCCGCGTCGGATGCCCTCACAATCGGTATGGACGGCGACTCGGCCGCGAATGGCTACGACCCCGCGAAGTACACGGAGATGCGGCAGTTCTTCGAGAGCGTGTACGACTCGCTCTTCGTCAAGACCGCCGACGGCGGCGTCAAGCCGAGCCTGGCCACCAAGTTCGCGTACAACAAGGACAAGACGCAGCTGACCCTCACACTGCGCAAGGGAGTGACGTTCGCGGACGGCAGCACGCTCACCGCCGCCGTGGTCAAGAAGAACCTCGACCGGCGCAATGACGCCGCCCTGGTCGCGTACGGGAACATGGCCAAGGGCGGACAGGCCGAGATCAAGCAGGTCACCGCACCCGACGATCAGACCGTCGTCCTCACCTTCGCCAAGGCCCAGCCGACCTTCCAGGAACAGCTCGCCTCCGACGCCGGAATGATCGTCAGCGCCAAGGGACTCGCCGACAGCAAGGCCCTCGGCGTCGCACCCTACGGCTCGGGCCCCTACACCCTCGACAAGTCGGGATCGGTCAAGGGCAGCAAGTACACGATGGTGCGCCGGAAGGGTTACTGGAACTCCGCGGCCTTCGCCTACGACACCGTCGTCTACCGTGCCCTGCCGGACCCGCAGGCCAGAGCCAACGCCTTGGTGTCCGGTCAGGTGGACGTCGCCGCGGTCGCCGGATCGACCTCTTCGTTCGTCAAGTCGCGCGGCACGGGGCTGTCCTCCCTGGGCGGCACGGTGGTGACCCTGCCGGTCTTCGACAAGAAGGGCACGGTCTCCAAGCCGTTCGGCGACGAGAGGGTTCGCCAGGCCATCCAGGTCGCCGTCAACCGCCAGGACCTGGTGAGCGGTCTCCACAAGGGCGACAAGCCGACCTCCAACGCCTTCCCGTCCTCCTTCGACGGCTACGACGCCTCGCTCAACACCACCTGGGGCTACAACCCGGTCAAGGCCAAGAAGCTGCTCTCCGAGGCCGGATACGCCAAGGGCTTCTCCTTCACGGTGATCACCAGCCAGGCCAATCAGACCGACCTGGAAGCGATCCAGAAGCAGCTCAAGGCAGTCGGGATCGACATGAAGCTCAAGGCCGCCGCCTCCACCGAAGAGGCCTTCGCGGCCGTGAACACCACCCCGCTCGGCTACCTCGCGTTCAACTGGCCGGAACCGGTGGTAGCCATGCAGGCCGTCGTCCTCGGGGGGTTCCTGAACACCCAGAAGGCGACCGACAAGCAGCTCACGGAGTACACGGACGCCGCCGCGGGCGCCACCGGCGCGAAGCGGACAGAGGCTCTCACCAAGCTCAACACCCGTCTGGTGGAAGCGGGCTGGCTGATCCCGCTGTACGAGAGCTACTCCTACGCCGGTTACAACACCAAGAAGGTCAAGCCCCTCACCTTCGCGGGCAACGACGCATACCCGCTGCTGTCCTCGATCAAGCCGGCCTCCTGACGACCGGCCCGGTCGGGGACCACTCGAAGAAGAAGAGGAAGGAGGAGGCTCCGTGACCAGATTCCTCGCCCGGCGGGCCGCGATGGCGGTCCTGACGCTGCTGGCGGTGATCGTCCTGACCTTCGCACTCGTTCACTCCATTCCGGGCAGCCCGGGCGCGGTGATGCTCGGCCCGGGAGCCTCCGCGCAGGAGATCCACGCCCAGAACGAACTGCTCGGCTGGAACCAGCCGCTGGCCGTCCAGTTCTGGGACTGGATCACCCACGCGGTCCGCGGAGACCTCGGCACCTCCCTCACCGGCGGCAACGAGGTCGGCCCGGACCTGGCGTCCCGGCTCCCGGTGACCGCGGCCATCGCATTCGGCGCCACTGCCCTGAGCGGTGTGCTCGGCATTGTCTCGGGAGTGGTGGCGGCGGTCCGCGGCGGTCTCGTTGATCGGTTCATCACCGCTTTCTCCGGGATCGTGGTGTCCCTGCCGACCTTCTGGCTGGGCATCCTGTTGGTCTACATCGCCTCCATCCGGCTCGGCTGGCTCCCGGCGACCGGCTACACCCCCTTCACGGACTCTCCCGTCGACTGGGCCAAGAGCCTGGCCCTTCCGGTGCTCAGCCTGGCGATCGGCGGGGCTGCCCTCGTGGCGCGGCAGGCACGCGCCTCCATGGTCGAGGCCCTGGGGCAGGAACACATCAGGACCCTGCGCGCGACGGGGATTCCGCCCTGGCGGCTGCTGTACGTGCACGCGTTGCGCAACGCGAGTGTGCCCGTGGTGGCGGGGCTGGGCATGCAGTTCGTCGGGCTGTTCGGCAGCACCGTCATCGTCGAGCAGATCTTCGCTCTGCCGGGTCTGGGACAGGTCGCCCAGGCCGCGGTCACCTCCCACGACTTCCCGTCCGTGCAGGGAGTCGTGATCATCGCGACGGTCGTCGTCGTGGTCACCAACGTCGCGCTCGATGTGCTGATCAGCGCGCTGAACCCGAAGTTGCGTGCGGCATGAGCGAATACCTTCAGGCGAAGCCGGCACAACAACTGCTTGAACAACCCGAGCACACCGCCACCGAGGCGTCGCAGCCCGCCCGGCACCAGCTGCCCCGGCTGCTGCGCAGGCCGGGCGGCATCTTCGGACTCGGCTGGCTGGCACTGCTGGTGGTGCTCTCGCTCACGGCGTCCTGGTGGATCCCGTACGGGACGAACGACCAGCAACTGTCGGCCGCGTTGCAGGGCCCCAGTGCCCAACACTGGCTCGGTACCGACGAGTTGGGGCGCGATCTGCTCAGCCGGATCTTCGCAGCCGGGGCGAGCACCTTGGGGGCCTCCCTGCTGACCGTGGCGGTGGCCTACGCCATCGCCGTCCCCCTGGCGCTCGTCGCCGCCGAGCGCGGCGGGCACACGGAGACGGTCATCAGCCGCACCACCGAGATCATGATGGCCCTGCCGGGCACGGTGATCATCCTCGCGTTCATCGGGGTGTTCGGTGTGGACACCGTGCTCATCATGACCGTGCTGGGCGTGTTGATCTCCTCCGGGATGTACCGGGTGCTGCTGGGGGTGGCGCGCTCCCTGCGGGAGCAGTTGTACGTGGACGCGGCACGGGTCAACGGCCTCGGCTCCTGGCGGGTCAACCTCCGCCACGTGCTGCCGGGCATGCGGACGGTCCTGGCCGTGCAGGCGGCCCTGCTGTTCGGCATCGGCCTGTTGATCCAGTCCGGCCTCGCCTTCATGGGCTTCGGCCCGAAGCCGCCCGCGCCCAGCTGGGGCGCCATGATCGGTACGGCCTCACAGCACATCTACGACGCACCCTGGCTGATGGTGCCCTCCGGACTGGTGCTGTCCCTGACCGTGATCGCCGCCAACCTGGTGGCCGACGCCCTGACCGACCCGGAGGAAGCACCCCGGACCGCCCGGCGGGCCGGGAAGCGGGCCGGCGGGGCCGCCGCAGGGCCGGCCGAGCCCGATGGATCGGGAGTACTGGACGTACGCGACCTGACGGTGGCCGTCGACGACGGACCGGTGCTGGTCAGCGGTGTCTCCTTCCGGGTCGAGCCCGGCCGGGTGCTCGGCCTGGTCGGCGAGTCCGGCTGTGGCAAGACCATGACCGCGCTGGCCGCACTCGGACTGCTGCCCGCCGGAGTCGCGGTCACCGGCGGCGCGCTGCACTGGCAGGGCCGCGACCTGGCATACCTCGACGAGCGACACCTGCGCCCGGTCCGCGGACGCGAGATCGCCTACGTCTCGCAAGAGCCGATGGTCGCCCTCGACCCCATGTTCTCCGTCGCCTACCAGCTCACCGGACCACTGCGGCGACTTCGCGGGCTGTCCCGCGCGGAGGCGAGGGACGGCGCGGTGAGCCTGCTGAAACGGGTGGGAATCGTCGACCCCCAGGCCGTCATGCGCAGTTACCCCCACCAGTTGTCCGGCGGCATGGCCCAGCGAGTGGCGATCGCCCTCGCCTTGACCGGCGGCCCGAAACTGCTGGTGGCCGACGAGCCGACCACGGCCCTCGACGTGACCGTGCAGGCGGAGATCCTCAGCCTGCTGCGCTCACTCGTCAGCCAGTCGGGCACCTCGGTCGTGATCGTCACCCACGACCTCGGTGTCGTCGCCGACCTCTGCGACGACGTTGCGGTGATGTACGCCGGCGAGATCGTCGAATCCGGAACGGTGACCGAGGTACTGGACGCCCCCCGTCATCCGTACACCAAGGCGCTCCTCGGGGCGAACCCGCACGCGGGTGAGGCCGTGACGCCCTCGCACCGGCTGACGGCCATCCCCGGCCAGGTGCCAGCGCCCGGCAGCTGGCCGCAGGGATGCCGCTTCCGTGACCGCTGCCTCTACGCGGCAGACGCCTGTGGGCAGCCCGTGGCACTGGAAGCGGCCGACCGGGGCGGCACCGTTCGCTGTGTCAGGGCCACCGAACTCGCGGTGGCCGCCGCCCACCCGGACGAGAGGACCCCGGCATGAGCACCACCACGGCCCCGGCCGACACCCAGCAGGCCCTCGCCCTGGACGTGCGGGACCTGACCGTCCACTACGGCCGCCGCTCCCGGCGCAAGCCGGTGCCTCCGGCCGTCGACGGCGTGTCGTTCTCCATCGCCCCCGGCGAGACCATCGGCCTGGTCGGCGAGTCGGGCTCGGGCAAGTCGACCATCGGCAAGGCGGTCCTGGGCCTCCAGTCCGCGACCGGTGGATCGATCTCCTTCTTCGGAGACGACATCACCCATGCCGCCCCGGCCCGGCGGCGGGCCCTCGCGGCCCAGCTGCGGGTGGTGTTCCAGGACCCGTACTCCTCCCTCAACCCCGCCATGACCATCGGCGAGACCCTCGCCGAACCGCTGCGCCTGATGGGCGTCGGCAAGGCGGAGGCGGCCCGGCGGGCGCGCACCGCCCTGGAGCGCGTGGGGCTGCCCGCTTCCGCCGCCGAGCGTCGGCCCCGCCAGTTCTCCGGCGGCCAACGGCAGCGCATCGCGGTGGCCCGTGCCCTGGTGTGCGACCCGAAGGTCGTGGTGTGCGACGAGCCGGTGAGCGCACTGGACCTGTCAACCCAGGCGCAGGTGCTCAACCTGCTCGCCGACCTGCGTGACGAGCGGGGTCTGTCGTACCTGTTCGTCGCCCACGACCTCGCGGTGGTCCGTTTCCTCGCTCAGCGGGTGGTTGTCCTTTACCGCGGCCAGGTGATGGAGACCGGTGCCGCGGCGGCCGTGGTCGAACAACCCCGCCACCCCTACACACGGGCCCTCACCGCCGCCGCCCCGGTGCCCCGCCCCGCCGAACAGGCGGCCCGGCGCGCCGCGCGTGAGGCGATGGGCATCGGAGCGGCCGGACTCGGAACTCCCTCCGCCGCCGGCTGCCCGTTCGCGTCGCGTTGTCCCCTCGCCACCGACGTGTGCCGCGCCGAGCGGCCCGCACTGCGCAGGGTCGGTGACAGCGATGTCGCCTGCCATCACGCCACCGACTGACCTCCCTCCTCGACGACTGCCCCACGCTCACGACCCCAGGAGCTCTTCCCATGGACCCCACACTCGACGATCTCGTACGCAAGCTCGACCTGGAGACCAAGCTCCGGCTGATCTCCGGCGCGGGCGCTTGGGCCACTCAGGCCTGCGAGGAGATCGGTCTGCGGCCGATCAGCGTCTCCGACGGGCCGGTCGGCGTCCGCGGCCCGGTCGAGGACGAGCGGGACTGGTCGGCCAACCTGCCCTCCTCCAGTGCGCTGGCCGCCACCTGGGACGAGGAACTGCTCCACCGGGTGGGCGCCTTGCTCGCCGCGGAAGCGGTACGCAAGGACGTCGACGTGGCGCTCGGCCCCACGGTCAACCTGCACCGTTCCCCGCTGGGCGGCCGGCACTTCGAGTGCTTCTCGGAGGACCCGCTCCTGACCGGCCGGATGGCGGCCGCATATGTCCGCGGCCTCCAGGACAACGGGGTCGGCGCCTGCCCGAAGCACTTCGTCGCCAACGACTCCGAGACCGACCGCACCACGGTCGACATCCGGGTGGACGAACGTACCTTGCGCGAGCTCTACCTCGCCCCCTTCGACCACCTCGTCACCGAGGCGGACCCCTGGACCGTGATGGCCGCCTACAACGGCGTCGACGGCGCGCCCATGACGGAGAGCCCACTGCTGCGTGACGTCCTGAAGGACGAGTGGGGCTGGGACGGTCTGGTCGTCTCCGACTGGGGCGCCGTCTACGGCACCGAGGAGTCCGCCTCCGCCGCGCTCGACCTGGCCATGCCGGGACCGTCGGAGCACTGGGGCGAGCCGCTGCTCGCCGCGGTACGCGAGGGCCGTGTCCCAGAGGCCGCCATCGACGACAAGGTGCGCAGGCTGCTACGGCTGGCGGCCCGCGTCGGCGCTCTCGACGGACACCCCGCCGCCGCCGGACGCCCCGGTCCCGGCACGGTCGCGCAGGGCGGGGCACTGGCGCGTGAGGCCGCGACCGCCGCCATGGTGCTCGTCCGCAATCACGGGGACCTGCTGCCTCTCGCGACCGACAGGCTGTCCCGCGTCGCCCTGCTGGGCCCCGGAGCGCTGGACGCCCGGCCGCTGGGCGGGGGCAGCGCGACCGTCTTCCCGCCGTATGTCGTCAGCCCGCTGGAAGGACTGCGCTCGGCACTTGGCGACCGCGTCGAACTGGTCACCGCGCCGGGGGCTTCCCTCAGCGACGACCTGCGCACCCCCCGCCCCGGAGAACTCTCCCAACCCGGCACCCTCCGGTGGCTCGACGCGACCGGAGCGTGCCTCAAAGAGGAGCCGACGGCGGGCACGTGCTTCGTGCGCGACCTGAAATCTGTCGAGGAGGGCACCGTCTCGTTCGAACTGCGCACCGTCTTCACCGCCGACACCACCGGCGACTGGCAGCTCGGCATCAGGGGCGTCGGCGCGTTCGTCCTCGACCTCGACGGTGAGACGGTCATCGACACACACATCGTCCGCGACCCACTCGACATCGGCTCGGTGGTCGGCGCCGCGCCGCAGGAGTACATCACCCGGCGGCTGAGGGAAGGCCAGAAGGTCGACGTGCGGCTGCGGTTCACCTGGGGCCAGGACATCATGCTGTTCTGGGTCGGCCTGGTGGTCGGCGAACCCAGGTTGCCCGCCGACCAGCAGCTCGCCCGCGCCGTCGAACTCGCCGCCGCCTCCGACGTCGCCGTCGTCGTCGTGGGCACCACCGAGGCCGTCGAGAGCGAGGGCTTCGACCGTACGACCCTGCGGCTGCCCGGTGACCAGGACGCCCTGGTACACGCCGTGGCCGCCGCCAACCCGCGCACCGTCGTCGTGGTCAACTCCGGTGCTCCCGTGGAGATGCCCTGGCGGGATGAGGTCGCCGCCGTGCTGCTGGCCTGGTTCCCAGGCATGGAACTGGGCAACGCGCTGGCGGACGTACTGCTCGGCGTCGCGGAGCCCGGCGGCCGCCTGCCCACCACCTGGCCGACCCGCGACGAGGACGTCCCGGTGTGGAACACCACCCCCCGGGACGGAGTGCTGGAGTACACCGAGGGCCTGCACATCGGCCACCGCGCCTACCTGCGCGCGGGCACCGAACCCGCGTACTGGTTCGGCCACGGCCTGGGCTACACCACCTGGGATTACGAGGCCTTCGACGTACCCGCCCACGTGCACCCCGGCGAGGACCTGACCGTCACCGTGCGCCTGCGCAACAGCGGGGAGCGGCGCGGCAAGGAGGTCGTACAGGTCTACGCCGCCCGACCAGACTCGGCCGTCGAACGCCCCGAACTGTGGCTGGCCGGCTTCGCCGTCGCCGAGGCCGGCCCGGGCGAGGCCATGGACGTCCCCATACGCATCACCGCGCGAGCCCTCCAACACTGGTCGGTGACCCGTCGTCAGTGGCGGACCGAGAGCGGCGCGTTCCTTCTCTCCGCCAGTCGATCAGCCGGCCGGCCGATCCTCACGGACGAAACGGTGGTCTCAGAATGAACTCGCCCACCTGTCTGCGTGCCGAACAGTTGGAACACGCCCTGGGCATCGGCACGCGACGGCCCCGGCTCTCCTGGCGGCTTCCGGCCGACTCCCGCGTGCAGCTGGCCCATCGGATCAGAACCTGCGAGGGCTGGGACTCCGGCCGCGTCGAGGGGGCCGACAGTGTCCATGTGCCGTACGGCGGCCCTCCGCCGGGCTCCGGCGAACGGATCACCTGGCAGGTCAAGGTCTGGACCGACGTCGGCGAGAGCGACTGGTCCGAGTGGGCCTGGTTCGAGACCGGGCTGCTGGACCCCTCCGACTGGCAGGCCCTGTGGATCGAGCCCGTCGAGACCGAGGTGCCGCCCGCCGGACACCGCCCGGCCCATGTGTTGCGTACCCCCTTCTCGACGACGTCCCCGGTCCGCCAGGCCCGCCTCTACGCCACCGCGCAGGGGCTGTACGAGGCGTTCCTCAACGGCGAGAGGATCGGGGACGCCGAACTGACGCCGGGCTTCACGCAGTACGACGTACGGCTTCAGGTCCAGACGTACGACGTCACCGCACTGGTGCGGGAGGGCGACAACGTCCTCGGGGCACTCCTGTCCGATGGCTGGTTCCGCGGCCAGATCGGCATCACCCGCGCCCACGACCAGTGGGGGAAGCGGGTGTCATTCCTGGCGCAGCTGCATCTGGAACATGAAGACGGCACCACGACCGTCGTGTGCACCGGGAAGCACTGGCGCTCGGCCACCGCGCACATCGTCGAAACCGACCTCATCACCGGCCAGTTCAGCGATCTGCGCCGGACACGCACGGGATGGGACGTACCCGGGTACGACGGCCAAGAGTGGGGACCGGTCGACGTCGCCGACCACGGCTACGCCGGACTGGTCACCTCACCGGCCCCGCCCGTGCGACGCGTCGAGGAACTCGCCCCCGTCTCGGTGACCCGGCCGCGTCCCGACCGGCAGGTCTTCGATCTCGGCCAGAACATCAACGGCTGGGTAAGGCTGCGCGACCTCGGCCCCAAAGACACCCGCCTCACCCTCACGCACGGCGAATCACTCGACCACGACGGTGACGTGACGACGGACCACCTCCGCGTCGACCTGTCCTTCCTGCCCGAGCCCCTCCCGGCCGGCCAGGTCGACCACGTCGTCTCGGCGGGCCGCCCGGGCGAGACTTTCGAGCCCCGGCACACCACACACGGCTTCCGCTATGTCCGCATCGAAGGCCACCCCGGCGAGCTGACCACTGACGACCTGCGGGGCGTAGTGGTCCACACCGACCTGCGGCGCACCGGCTGGTTCGACTGCGGAGACGAGCGGATCAACCGGCTGCACGAAGCCGCCGTGTGGAGCATGCGCGGCAACGTCTGCGACATCCCCACGGACTGCCCCACCCGCGAACGCGCCGGCTGGACCGGGGACTGGCAGGTGTTCGCCCCCACCGCAGCCTTCCTCTACGACGTCGCCGGGTTCTCGGCCAAGTGGCTGCGCGACGTCGCAGCCGACCAGTGGCCGGACGGCACGGTCTCCAACATCTCGCCCGCCTGCCGCACCGAAGGCCCGAACGGCCCCGTGGCCCACCTCAACGGCTCGGCCGGCTGGGGCGACGCCGCGATCATCGTGCCCTGGCAGATGTACCGCGCCTACGGAGACCGGGCCGTGCTGGAGGAGCTGTGGCCGACCATGACCGCATGGCTCGGGCGGACCGAACGCGTGGCACGCGAAGCACGCCACCCGGACCGGGTCCTGCGCTCCGCCGAACCCGCCCCGCACGAGCGGTATCTGTGGGACACCGGGTTCCACTGGGGCGAATGGCTCGTGCCCGGCGAGCACATCGGCGATGACCTGCCCCAGTACGCGCAGCGCGACAAGGCCGACATCGCCACCGCGTACTACGCCCACTCCACCCGGCTGGCAGCGCGCATCGCCCGGGTGATCGGCCGAGACGAAGAGGCGGCGGCCTACGAAGAGTTGAGCGAGCGGATACGCGAGGCCTGGCGAACCGAGTTCATCACGCCCGACGGCTCACTGCGCCCGGACACCCAGGCCAACCACGTGCGCGCCCTCGCCTTCGACCTGGTGCCGAAAGAACTGCGAGCCCGGACCGCGGAGCGGCTCGCCGAGCTCGTACGGGACGCCGGCACGCATCTGGGCACCGGCTTCCTCGCGACCCCGGACCTGCTCCCTGTGCTTGCCGACACCGGGCACCTCGACGTGGCGTACGAGCTGCTGCTCCAGGACAGCGCACCGTCCTGGCTGCACATGATCGACCGAGGCGCGACCACGATCTGGGAGAGCTGGGAGGGTGTGGCCGACGACGGCACACCACGCGACTCCCTCAACCACTACTCCAAGGGCGCTGTCGTCTCCTTCCTGCATCGCTACACCGCCGGAATCGAGCCGGACGCGGACTTCCCGGGCTATCAGCGATTCACCGTGGCACCGCGCCCGGGCGGCGGCCTTGCTTGGGCACGAGCTGAACACCACTGCCCGTACGGACAGATTGAATCCGCCTGGGAAGTCGACGGCGACCGTTTCCGGCTCGACGTCACCGTGCCACCGGGCACCACCGCCGAGGTCGTCCTGCCTGACGGCACGCGGCGCACCGCCATTCCGGGCACGCATACCTACCATTGTGCTGCGCCCGCCGCCCTGACGACGACGGGAGCCTCCCGATGACCCACAGCACCGAGCGGGAACGAACCGATTCCGAGCCTCCTGAGTGGACTCCACCCGGCTTCCTGCCACCTGCCGGCCCCGTTGCGCGCGAGGACGGCTCGCTGCACTATTCCGGGATCAGCTATGCCCTCCCGCCCGGCTTCCGCCCCCTCCAGTTGGACCTGTGGGTACCGGCGGGAGGGGGCAGGCATCCGGTGGTGGTGTGGATCCACGGCGGAGCGTGGCAGTTCGGTGATCGCCGCTATCTGCCACCGACCCTTGAGACCGACGCCGTCTACCACGCGCTGCTGGAGGCCGGGATCGCGGTCGCCTCGATCGACTACCGCCTCGCGGGCGAGGCCGTCTTCCCTGCACAACTGCAGGATGCCAAGTCCGCCGTCCGCTATCTGCGCCGGCACGCCGCTCAACTCGGTCTGGACGCCGAGCGGTTCGGTGTGTGGGGCGAATCGGCCGGTGGACACCTCGCGGCACTTCTCGCCCTCACCGCGGGTCGCACCGCACAGGAGGGAGACCCCGTCGTCGCCGAGCCTCTCGACTCGGTGCGGGCCGTCGTGGACTGGTACGGAGTCAGCGACCTGGCCACCATGCCCAAGCTGGAGGTTCCCCCGGACCTGCCGCCGGGTACAGCCGATCCGATCGAGCAACTGCTGGGCGGCACCACCCCGGAGCGGGCCAGATCAGCGAGCCCCATCACCCACGTGAGCGCCGACGCACCGCCCTTCCTGCTCATCCACGGCACCGACGACATTCCCGTACCACTGGAACAAAGCAGCCTTCTGCACGCGGCGCTGCTCGCGGCGGGGGCGCAATCCGAACTGGTGACGGTCGAGGGCGCCGGTCACATCTTCGTCGGCGCAACCGACATCCCCGCTCTGATCGCCCGCTCGGTCGCCTTCCTGACCAAGCACCTGCAGGAGTGACCGCGATGACAGAACAGCACCAGGACCAGCCACAAGCGTGGACCCCACCTCGCTTCCTGCCTCCGGCCGAACCCCTCCGCCGCGCGGACGGCTCGCGGCACTATCCAGGGATCAGTTACGCCACCCTGCCCGGCTACCGCCCCCTCAAGCTCGACCTGTGGGTGCCCGAGGGCGAGGGACCTCACCCGGTTGTCGTCTTCGTCCACGGTGGTGCCTGGGCGCTCGGCGACCGCGGCGACCTGCTGCCCGCACAGGACACCTCCGCCGTGATCGACCTGCTGCTGGCAGCCGATTTGGCTGTCGCGTCCCTCGACTACCGGCTCTCGCGCGAGGCGACCTTCCCCGCGCAGCTCCACGACACCAAGTCCGCAGTGCGCTACCTGCGCCGCCACGCGGATCAACTCGGCCTGGACAGCAGGCGGACAGCCGTGTGGGGAGAGTCGGCCGGCGCGCACCTCGCCGCGCTTCTCGCCCTCACCGCAGACCGTGTGGAACTGGCGGGCAACATCGGTGTCACCGGGCCCGACAGCACGGTCGTGGCCGCCGTCGGCTGGTACGGCATCTACGATCTCGCCGCCCTGCCCACGTTTGTGCTCCCCCTGGACATCACCCTGCCCGCGGACACGGCACAGGACTTGATCGAGCAACTGCTCGGCGGAGTCGCCGATCGGGAACTGGCCATGCCGGCGAGCCCTGTCACCTATGTCACCGCCGCCGCGCCGCCCTTCCTGCTGATCCACGGCACAGCCGACAGGCTGGTGCCGTTCGAGCAGAGTCTTCTCCTGGAAAAGTCCCTGCTGGCCCACAGTGCCGAAGTCCAGTTGGTACCCGTCGACGACGCCGACCACGGACTGTTCGGGGCACCGGAACTCGCCACGCTGCTCCAGCAGACCGTCGCCTTCCTCAGCACGCACCTACGGGAGGAAAACCGATGACGACCACTTCCCCCGACCGGCAGCTCGACGAGCTGCTGGGCCAGGTACTCGGATCCCTCCAGGGCGAGGACCCACGGCTGCGCGAGCTGGCCGGTGGCCTGGTCACTCACCTGCACGCCTTCGTACGGGAAGCCCGGCCCACCGAAGTCGAGTGGCAGCGGGCCATGGACTTCCTGGTCCGCACCGGAGCCGCCTGCACCGACCGCCGCAACGAGTTCATCCTGCTCTCCGACATGCTGGGCCTCACCTCCGCGGTGGACGAGGTCAACCATGCCGGGCCGCCCACGATGACACCCAGCTCCGTCGAGGGGCCCTTCCATTCACCCGCACCGCCGCGCCCCATGGGCGCCTGGATCGCGGAAGGTCCTGAGCGGGAACGCGGCGAGGCCGCGGTCGTGCACGGCAGGGTCACCGACTGCGACGGAGTGCCCCTCGCCGACGCTGTGCTGGACATCTGGCAGGCCAACGACACCGGCCTGTACGACAGCCAGGACGACGGGCAACCCGACGGCAATCTGCGGGCCTTGCTCACCACCGGCCCTGACGGCGCCTACTGGTTCCGTACGGTCAGACCCAGCAGCTACCCGGTGCCGACCGACGGCCCGGTCGGCGAGCTGCTCCGTGCCCTGGGCCGGCACCCGATGCGCCCCGCCCACGTCCATCTCAGGGTCGAGGCGCCCGGCCACCGGCCGCTCACCACCCACGTCTTCGTCGACGCGGACCCCTATCTCGGCTCCGACGCGGCCTTCGCCGTCAAGGACGCCCTCGTTGTGCCCTTCGTACCGTGCACCGACCCGGAGACGGCCCACCGGTTCGGCATGAGCGGCCAAGGTGCGTTCCTGCAGGCCCGGTTCGATATCCGGCTCGCGGCGGAAGGACCCGTCCAGTGAAGCTCATCGGATTGCGTCCGCCGTCGGCACGGCGCGGCAGACAGCAGGTCATGGTCGGTGTCGTCGTGGACGACCGGGTGACTCCCCTCGTGGAGGCCGTCGACTTCTACGAGGACCTGCCGCGATGGCTGGAGCGGGCGCGCAAGGTCCGTCGTGGCTCGGTCCGGCTCGCGGATGTGATGCCGGAGCCGCCGGTACCGCCGTCGGCACGGGTCCTGTGCATCGGGCTCAACTACCGTGCGCACGCTGCCGAGGGCGCCTTCCAGGTGCCCGAGCATCCGACCGTCTTCGGACGTTGGACGGCCTCGCTCTCGGTGGGCGGACGTCCGGTGCCGGTACCCGCCAACGAACCGGGGCTGGACTGGGAGGGCGAAGTCGCGGCCGTTGTCGGCGCCCGGCTCAGCGATGCGGACGAGAGCGAAGCGGAGGCAGGAGTGCTGGGGTACGCCGCCTTCAACGACCTCACCGCCCGTACGGCGCAGAAGCTCACCGCCCAGTGGACTCTCGGCAAGAACGCCGACCTCAGCGGCCCGCTCGGCCCCATCGTCACGATCGACGAGACGGGCAGTCTCACCGACGGTCTGCGCCTGGTCACCCGGGTCAACGGCGAGGTCATGCAGGACGGGAACACCCGCGACATGATCTTCGCCGTGCCGGAGCTGCTTTCCCGGATCAGCCGCACCATGACACTCCATCCCGGCGACATCATCGCCACGGGCACACCGGAAGGAGTCGGCTACGTCCGCAGGCCACCGCGTCTACTGACCCCTGGCGACGTCGTCGAGGTCGAGGTCGACCGGCTCGGCCTGCTGCGAACCCCGATCACCGACGCCTCGGCGAGGTCCAGCGCGTGACGGACACGAGAGCACAGGTGCTGATAGCGGGTGGCGGGCCGGCCGGACTCGCGGCCGCCATCGAACTCGGCCGGCGCGGGGTGCGCACCTGCCTGGTGGAACCCCGCCTCACCGTCGACGACGGCAGGCCCCGTGCCAAGACGACCAGCATCCGGACCATGGAGCATCTGCGCCGGTGGGGCCTGGCCGACCGGCTGCGTGCAGCAGCGCCGATGCCCGTCGCATGGTCCCAGGACGTCATCTTCTGCACAGCCCTGCTCGGCACCGAACTCACCCGCTTCCGCAACGCCTTCGGGCTCCATGAGGGCCGCAGCGAACACTGGGCAGAAGCCGGTCAGCAGGTGCCCCAGCCGATCGTCGAGCGAGTGTTGCGCAAGGCGGTCTCCGAACTCGCCGCAGTGGACGTGCTCATCGGTCACACCGTCACCTCCGTCGATCACGACGCGGCCGGGGTGCGCGCCACCGTTACCTCGGGTGACGGATCGTCCAGCGTCGTCGAAGCCGACTACCTGCTGGGGTGCGACGGCTCGGGCGGGATCAGCCGTGCGGCGATCGGCGCCACGTACACCGGGACGTCCGGTGAACGCCCGAACCTCAACATCGTCTTCCGCGCACCCGGACTGGCCCGGCGGATCACTCTGGATCGGGCCGTGCAGTACTGGATCGTCAGCCCCGAGGCCTCCGGGCTGATGGGCCGACTCGATCTGGAGGACCAATGGTGGGCGATCGTCCAACACGCCGACACGCGGGCGTCCGGACCTGCCCCCGAGGCGCTGGTGCGTTCGCTCATCGGAGGCCCCGCTGACGATCTGGATGTACAGGTCGTCGCCACTGACCGCTGGGTCGCCCGGATGATGCTCGTCGACCGTTACCAGTGCGGGCGGGTCTTCCTTGTCGGCGACGCGGCCCATCTCAACCCGCCATGGGGCGGTCACGGCTACAACACCTGCGTGGGCGACGCGGTGAACATCGCCTGGAAACTCGCCGCCGTCATCCATGGCTGGGGCGGCCCGGGGCTCCTGCAGAGTTACGAGCCCGAGCGTCGGCCGGTCGCCGCGCAGACCATCGCCGACAGCGCGGCCCAGGAGCGGCTGCTCGCCCCGTCCTTCACAGACGCCGACGACGCTCAGTTGGCCACCGCACTTCAGGCCAAGCGCAGTGAATTCCACAGCGAAGGCCTGGTACTCGGTTACCACTACGCCGGTTCACCTGTCATCGTCGACGACGGCTCACCGACACCGGCCCACCAGCTCACCACTTACCACCCCTCATCACGCCCCGGCACCCGCCTGCCCCACACCTGGCTCCCCGACGGACGCTCCCTCTACGACCTGCTCGGCGAGGGCTTCACCCTGCTGCGCCTGTCCGAGACTGCCGATCCTGCTCCGCTGCAACAGGCGGCCCGTACCCGGGGGGTACCGCTCACCACCGTCGACCTCTCGGCACTCGAGCTGGCCGAGCGGTACGGCGCACCACTGCTCCTGATCCGGCCCGACCAGCACATCGCCTGGCGCGGCGCTACTGCGGCGCACGCCGGACGACTGATCGACACCGCACGTGGAGCACTTGTCGACGTCCTGACAGAGTGAAAGTTCTTCAGCCGCCAGCCGGCGAATGATGCCGCAGGCCAAGCTGAGGCTGGCGTCGCAGCCGACCTCGGGAGAAGGCTCCCAGCCGCCCTTCCGCAGGGCTCAGTCCGCAACGGGGCGCGATGTCGAAGCACCGGCTGCCCGACTACCGCGCTGCGAACACGACCGTCGCGTCGAAGACCGGCGTGACCCGGCAGAGGTTACGGATGACCGACGTGCCCAAGCCCAAGTCGGTGATGGGAAGGCGGCGGCCGTCATCGCCGGGTCTTCGCAGCGGGAGAGTCCCGTGCCCGTGTCGGTCAGGAGCAAGTACCGACAGCAGGATTGGAGCGCCTGGAGCGATGACCGCGCGCGACCTCCTCACGAGCAAGCAAGAGGGCACGCTCGTACGAGTGCAAGACCTCGGGCGGCCAGGCGTCACCGCTGTAGGCGTCGATGTGGGCTGCGTCGGCTGGTCCGCCGTTCCTGGCTGCGCCTCTGCCCGCGCGTGGTCGGTCCAGGAGCGTGCATGGCGGCCCGAAGCCATGGGTGATTTCCCGAACAACACCAAGGAGAAGCAATGGTCGGTTCCCATGTGCACCTCGCACAGCGTCCAGTCATTCCCGGCTTTCACCCCGACCCGAGCGTCTGCCGAGTCGGCGACATCTACTACCTCGCAACGTCGTCGTTCGAGTACGCTCCCGGCGTCCCGATCTTCACCTCAACCGATTTGCGGTCGTGGACCCAGGCGGGGAACGTGCTGAGCCGGCCCGCGCAGCTGGCGGTGTCCGGAGCCGAGGCATCGCGTGGCATCTTCGCCCCCACGCTGCGGCACCACGACGGCCGGTTCTGGATGATCACCACAAACCTCTCTGACGGTGACGGTCACCTTCTGGTCACCGCCGACGATGCGGCAGGCTCCTGGAGCGATCCCGTACGCGTCACTGGTGCTCCGGGCATCGACCCGGACCTTGCGTGGGACGACGACGGCACCTGCTTCCTGACCTGGTCCCAGTACGGACGTATCACGCAGGCTGTGCTTGACCCGGAGACAGGGAAACTGCTCACCGAGCCGCGCGCACTGTGGCAGGGCACCGGCGGCCAGTTCCCCGAGGGACCGCACCTGTACCGCGTCGGCGAGCACTGGTACCTGCTGATCGCGGAGGGAGGCACCGGACAGGGACACGCGGTCACCATCGCTCGCGGCCCCGGCCCTTGGGGGCCGTTCGAGCCCTGCCCGCACAACCCGGTGCTCACCGCCCGGGGCACTTCGGCCGCCGTGCAGAACACCGGCCACGCCGACCTCGTGCAGCGCCCCGACGGATCCTGGGCGATGGTGCATCTCGGAGTGCGCGCGCGGGGTGCCTTTCCCAGCTGGCACGTCGTGGGCCGGGAGACCTTCGCCGTCGAGATCGACTGGGACGCCGGGTGGCCGTATGTCACAGGCCCCATCGAACCGGCAGAGTCGCCTTCGGCTGTGGTCGTTGAGAACATCTCCGCCGGCGACACTGCGGCGCTGCCGCCGACTTGGGTGCGCCCAGGCGGCTTTCCCGGGGAAGTTCTGAGCAGCGGTCAGGGGTGGCTGCTGCGAGCGCTGGCGGACGGTTTGAAGTCGCGTCAGGACGATGTCGCCTTCATCGGCCGTCGACAGCAGCACATGCTAAGCAGGTTTCGCGCCGTCGTGTCCGCTCCGCAGGGCACCATCGGCGGCATCAGCATCCGCATCGACGCGCGGCACCACTTCGATCTGGAGGTCGAGGGTGACGAGGTGCGGGCCGTGGTCCGGATCGGTCCGGCCCGTTCGGTTCTCGGCCGGTGCCCCGTCTACCCAGGTCAGGACGTGACACTCGAGCTGCGAACTGAGCCTGCCCGAGGTGAGATTCTGAGCTCCGAGCGCGGCCCGGACCGCGTCGTGGCGGCGCTTGTGCAGGGCGCCGAGGTCCTGAATCTGGGGGACATCGACGGCCGCTACTTGTCCACAGAGCTTACCGGGGGCTTCACGGGGCGCCTCTACGGGATCTGGTGCGCGCGCGGCGAACTCGTCATGTCCAGCACCCGCTACAAGGGTACGGACGAGACGGAGGCGTGACACCAGCCGGTCGGTGCCCACGGCTAGTCAGCCGGTCACGCGGATGTGTTCCGGCCCTGCAGCGGATATCGACGAGGACAATCATGGTCGGTGCTGGATGCCGTCGCGGTACACGGTTCAGGGGGCTGGCCAGCGTGGAGAACGGCGAAGTCCGCGTGGGCCCGTTCCACTGGCAGGGTGCTGCGCGTGAAAGTGGCCCTCCTCAAGCTATTGCTTGGCCCTGACCAGCCCGATGTCGTACGCCGCGATCACGGCCTGGATGCGGTCGCGGGCCCCGATCTTGGTGAGGACGCGGCCGACGTGCTTCTTCACGGTGGACTCGGTGAGGACGAGTCGTTGGGCGATCTCGGTGTTCGTCCAGCCCCGGCCGATGGCGACGAAGACCTCACGTTCGCGGTCGCTGAGAGTCTGCAACCGGGGGTCCTCGGCGGTGGGGGCTTCGGCCGGGGCGAGGACGTGGTGGGCGTAGGCGTCCAGTAGACGGCGGGTCAGGCGGGGGGCCACCACGGCGTCGCCCGTCGCGACCGCACGGATACCCGCGACGAGTTCCTCGGGGCGGGCGTCTTTGAGCAGGAATCCGCTGGCGCCGGCCCGCAGGCCCTCGTAGGCGTACTCGTCGAGGTCGAAGGTGGTGACGATGAGGACGCGGGTGCGACCGCCGGTGGCGATGATGCGGCGAGTGGCCTCGATGCCGTCCGTTCCGGGCATACGGATGTCCATGAGAAGGACGTCGGGGCGCAACTCCGCGGCCAGGCGGACGGCCTCCGCACCGTGCTCGGCCTCGCCGACCACGTGCAGGCCCGGGGTGCCCTCAAGGAGCATGCGCACGCCCATGCGCTGCAGGGGCTGGTCGTCGGCGATCAGCACGGTGGTCATCGCGGGAGTTCTCCCGATGCTTCCGGCGCGGGCGTCGCCTCAAGTACGACGTCAACGACCCAGCCGTGGCCGGTGTCGCGCGGTCCGATGATCACCGTGCCGCGGTACATGGCGGCTCGCTGGCGGATCCCGACCAGGCCGTGGCCGGGTGCGTGTTCATGTGCGGCCGGCTTCGGTGGCGGGGGAGACCCGGGGGGTCTGCCGGTGTCGGCGACTCGGATCCGTACCTCTCCCGCCTCTGCGGTGATGTCGACCTCGGCGGTCGTGGCGGTCCCCGCGTGCCTGAGCGTGTTGGTCAGCGACTCCTGCACGATGCGGTACACGGTGAGCTGTACGCCGCTGCCCAGCGAGTCGAGATCGCCCACCGTCCGGTAGGCCGCGCGCAGGCCTGCTGCGCGCACCCGTGCCAGTAGGGGGTCCAGATCCCGGATGCCGGGCTGAGGGCTGAGCGTCCTTTCACCGTCCCGTTCCTCACGCAGGACCCCTAGGACCCGGCGCAGTTCGCTCATGGCCTGGCGGCCGGTGTCGGCGAGGATGCGCAGGGCGTCGGTGGAGTGCTCGTTCCGGTTGGCGGCGAGGGTCGCGGCGCCGTCTGCGAGGCTGACCATGACGGAGAGGTTGTGGCCGACGATGTCGTGCATCTCGCGGGCGACTCGGGAGCGTTCGGCGGCCGCGGTGAGTTGCATGCGTTGGTGCTGCTCGATCTCCAGCCGTCGGGCGCGGTCCTCCAGCGCAGCCAGGTACATCCGTCGGATGCGGAGTGTCAGGCCGACGGCGATGGCCGCCGTGACCGTGGCCAGCAGGAAGAAGCTGCCGACGAATGGATGTTCGGTCGACGCCAGGAAGAAGACAACCAGGATCCCCTCGACGACGGTCAGAGCGGCTGCCCAGCCCAGCGCCCGCAACGAACCGTTCCGGGCCAGGGTGTACAGAGCGATGAGTGCGCTGGCGCTCGTCGGCAGCCAGAGACCCATCGTCCATTGGGCGAGGGAGACCGCCGCGATCACGAAGTACGTGAGCGCCGGGGCCTTGCGGCGCCACCACAGCGGAACGATGAGAGCGGCGTGGCAGCCGAACAGGGCGCCGGAGGTCAGTTGGTCACGGGTGGTGGTGTCCCCGAAAGGGGCGTTGCCGTCGCCCCGGAGCAGGACCGGCAGGCTGAACAGGACGACGGCCAGCACCACTGTGGTGTCGAGCAGCCACGGATGCCGGCGGTCCAGCCGCTGTCGGCGACCCTGGTCGCGCAGCAGCCTGCCGAGCAGCGGATGCGCCCAGGCGGCACCGAACCCGAGGGACGGCGTGACCGCTGCCGTCCCCCGGGTGCCGGCCCCGGCGGCTGCCGAACGATGCGAACTCATGGACACCAGTGCCTCCGTCGCCGGATCAGGCGTCGGACTTGACGAGGCGGTAACCTGCCCCGGCGAGTGTCAGGGCCACCCAGCCGGCGAAGACCGCGAGGCCCGTTGCTGGTGAGAGGGAGCCCGAGGCCTCGTGCAGGGCGTAGACGGCCGAGCCCGCGTTGCTGGGGAAGTAGGGGTTGATGTTGTCGTACAGCGAGTCCGGCAGGAGCGAGGCCAGGCCGGGCAGGATGAGCAGGATACCGACCAGGACTGCGATGGCTCCGGCAGAAGAGCGGATCAGAACGCCCAGGGCCACGCCGAACACGGCGACCAGGCCGAGGTAGACACCGGCGCCGGCCAGACTGCGCAGGACGCCGTCGTCCCCCAGGGACAGAGCGATGTTCTCGCCGTCCAGCCCCGGGGTGCCCAGCAGGAACGCGGCCAGGGCGCCGATGCTGGTGAGGACCAGGGCGATCGGGCCGATCACGGCGGCCTTCGACCACAGGACGGGCAGCCGGCGTGGTACCGCGGCCAGGGTGGAGCGGATCATGCCGGTGCTGTACTCACCCGCGGACAGCAGCACCCCGAGTACGCCGACGGCCAGCGAGGCGAACGTGACACCAGTCAGGGCCAGGCTCACCGCGGTGCTGTCGACGCTGGCCCCACCCGGCGGCCCGCCGGTCGCTGCGCCCGGACTGTAGGTGTAGGAGGCGATCGTCCCGAAGAGGACCAGCAGGAACACGGCGACACCCAGGGTGATCCAACTGGAGCGCAGTGACCAGAACTTGGCCCACTCCGAGCGCAGCACCCGCAGACCGGTCACCTTGTAGGCAGTAGCGGACGTGGGGGCGTCGGGCGCCGTGGAGAGTTGGGTGTGCCTGCCAGGGCGCCGATTGGGACGGAGTGAGGTGGTGGGCATCAGGCGGCCTCTCGTTCGGTGTCGGCCGGAGCACTCTGGTACTCCACGGCGTCGCGGGTGAGTTCCATGAACGCCGCCTCCAACGAGACGGACTGCGGGGTGAGTTCGTACAGCGCCACCCCGTGCCGGGCGGCGATCGCTCCGATCTCACGGGCGTCGTGACCCAGCACCAGCAGCTCCTCGGTGGAGGAGGAGGTGATCGTGACATCCGGGCCGGACAGCAGCGAGCGCAGCTTCGCGGTCTCGGCGGTGGCGACCTTCACACCGCCGCCGCTCGCCTCCCGGGTGAAGTCGTCGACGGTGGTGTCGGCGAGCAGCCGACCGCGTCCGATGATCACCAGGTGGTCGGCGATCAGCGCGGTCTCGCTCATCAGGTGCGAAGAGAGCATCACCGCCCGGCCCTCGTCGGCCAGCGAGCGCAGCAGGTTGCGCACCCACAGCACGCCCTCGGGGTCGAGGCCGTTGACCGGTTCGTCGAGCATGACGATCGCGGGGTCGCCGAGCAGGGCCGCCGCGATGCCGAGCCGCTGGCCCATGCCGAGCGAGAAGGCCCCCACCCGCTTGCCGGCCACGCTGGTCAGGCCGGCCAGCTCGATGACCTCGTCCACCCGGCTGCGCGAAATGCCGTGGGTGTACGCGAGCGCCATCAGGTGGTTGAACGCACTGCGCCCGGGGTGGACGGACTTGGCCTCCAGCAGGGTGCCGATCTCGTGCAGCGGTGCGGACTGCATGGCGTAGGGCCGACCGCCCACGGTGACCGAGCCTTTGGTGGGGGAGTCCAGGCCGACGATCATGCGCATGGTCGTGGACTTGCCCGCGCCGTTGGGGCCCAGGAAGCCGGTCACCTCCCCGGGCTTGACGGTGAAGCTCAGGTTGTCGACGACCGTCTTGTCGCCGTACCGCTTCGTCAGCTCGTGTACGTCGATCATGGGGGTGGGCCTTTCCTGCCGTGGAATCGGCCGCGGATGCGCCGCGGTGTCTGCATTCGAAGGTACGAGCGCGGCAGGGCCGGACCATGGGCCCAGGGGGGAATCTTCGGCGTCCCTGTGGTACCCCGGTACCACAGGGACCGCTCGCGCCGACGGCTCTCAGCGAGGCCTCCGCGGACTCCGCGCGAAATCCCGGCCTGGTGTCGAGAAGTTCCCGCTCGGGGCGCGAAGGTTCTGTACATCTCGGTCTCGGTCGGCGAGACCACGTACCGCGGGTCGCACAGGGCGCCAGGAGCGACGTCGCGCTCCGGGTGCATGCAGGCCGCGGTGGCTGAGGATCTGCACCGGCTTCGGGTGCGAGTCGGCCATGCGCGCCATGAGGCGGAAGCCCGCCGCCACCAACTCCGCGGGGTCATCGACAAACCCCCGCGGACGCTCGTCGATGGCCCGGCTGAACTCGTCCAGCGCGTCCGCCACCGCCGCGTCGAACAACTCCGTCTTGGTCCGGCGGTGGTTCTGGAAGGACCCGAAGCCGACGTCGGCGCGGTCGGCGATGGCTTGGATGCTCGCGCCGGTGTCCCCATGCTCGGTTGGAGCTCGCGGGCCGCGCGGATCAGAGCCTTGCGGGTCCCGGCATGTCGCCATTCGGAGCGGTTGCGCGGCGGGGCGGGCGTCGGCATGGGAAGAGCACAGCAATGATCACCACTTCTGATGGATCAGTCAATTTTCCGCAAGTCGACTATTGACGATCTGACGAGCGGAGTTGATGATACCGTCACTGATCGCAGTGTTTGTGGGAGCACATCATGGTCCGGAACTTGGGCCGATGAGGTCGACCGCGCGGACCTCGCAACACCTCATCAAGACCTTCGCAGCGAGCAGAGCAGCCTAGCTCTCGGCCTTCCGCGCGCGGGACCGCCGTACGACGACTACTTCTGGACCGAGATTGCCGGGCTCGCCCGCGAAGTGGTCGGTCCCTTGCCGCCCGTGGGTGAACCCACCGCCGTGGAGGGCGGCGTGGCGGAGGGACGCGCCCTGCTCTCCTGGACACCCCCCGACGGCCGTTCGGCGATCGTCGCGTACGGCATGCCCAAGCCGGCACTCCGAGCCCTGGCAGAAGCCGCCTCGAGTCAGTGAGGTCACCATGCCCTTTCTAGTGCTGATCGCCATTTACGCGGCCCGGATCATGCGCAGCCCGCTGGACACCCGACTGAAGAAGAGCCATGTCGGACCCCTGACGGTGGCCGCTCTCTTCGTCGTGCTGTCCCTGGCCTGGGACTGGCTCAGGCCGGACGGCATCGGCACCGTCTACTTCCTCGGTGAATTCTGCGGCGTGAGCGCGCTCTACCTGATGACTTGGGCCTTGGTGCTGGCCACGAGGCTGCGGTGGCTAGAGCAGTGGTTCGGCGGTCTGGACCGCATGTATCGCTGCCACAAGAACTACGCCCTGTGGTCCATTCTGCTGCTCGTTCCCCACAGCGTGTTCGCTGACACCGAAGCGGGAAGGACGGTGAGGGAGTCCCCACAGGCGGTCGGCCTCGGGCGCGCGCTGGGCCTCGCCACCGCTCTCGGCCTGCTCGTGCTCGTCGTCGTGTCCCTCGCCCGCGTCGGCCGTATTCTGCGTCTGCCCCACGAGCGCTGGCTTGTCGTCCATCGCCTCATCGGACTCCTGGTCGTCTCCTCGCTGGTGCACGGCTGGGTGCTGGACCACATCATCGGCCGGTCCAGCGTCCTCAAGATCGTGTACGTCGTCATGGGCGTCGTCGGAACGGCCGCCTACGCCTACGACGAACTCGTCATGCGACGCAGGGCCCCGCGTGCCGACTACACCGTCCACGCCGTCAAACGTCCGGCGCCCGACATCGTCGACCTCACCCTCGCACCGGCCGGACACGCGCCGCTGCAAGTGAAGGGCGGTCAGTTCGTCTACCTGCGCGTCGGCGGTCACCGCGCCTGGCGCGAACATCCCCTGAGCGTAGCCGGAGTCCAGCACGACGGTTGCGTTCGTCTCACCGTCCGCGCCGTCGGCCGAGGCACCCGCAGGCTCTACGCCGACCTGCGCGAAGGCGCCCCGGCCACACTGAGCGGTCCGTACGGCATGTTCGACCACACGGTCGGCGGGCAGCGCCAGATATGGATCGCGGGCGGGATCGGCATCGCCCCCTTCCTGGGCTGGATCACCCACGAAGACGCAGAGGCCCTGCCCAGCGCGGACCTCTTCTACTGCACCAGTACCGCCACTGACGCGCCATTCCTACCAGAGCTCACCGAGGCAGCCCGACGCCACCCGGCTCTCAGACTCCACTCCGTGTACAGCCGCCGCCAAGGCCGACTCACCGTCGACAAGATCCTGGCCGCCACCGGGCCCCTCACCCCGGACACCCATGTCTTCCTCTGCGGACCCGCCTCGATGGTCGAAAACCTCACCATCGCCCTCCGCGGCCGGGGAATCTCCCGGCACCACCTGCACGCCGAGCACTTCGCCTTCCGCTGACCTTCGGCTTGTCGTCGACCAGGCCGTGCAAAGCCCGGCTTTCACCATGGGTGTACGTGACAAAGGACGCTCAAGGACTACCCCCCACAGAGGACTCCCCGCACAGCCTCGTCACACGCACGCTCCGCTTCCATCCTCGGCTCAGCCCGCCGCACCCACTCGTCGGTGGCCCGCGGGATCGCGCCCGAGCACGCTCTCGACGCGTACTCTCCGCCCGGCCGTACAACGCCGCCCGAACGGCAGCTCCCAGAGATCGGCATCGTCCCCAAAACCTCAGCTCGGCATGTCAGCGGCCGAACCCGTCGACGCCGAGGGGTTCGGCCGGGACCGACATCACCGTGATGGCTGCCGGAGGCCGGGGTGACGGAACTGCTTCCGGCGATGGAAGTGCTCACCTGCTGGTGGCTACGGCACCGAGGCCGTCCGATCCGGCAGCTTCCATCAGGCGGCGCCGCCGCGCGAGGCCGAGACGGCACGGTCCAGGGTTGCGTGATCGGCCCAGTTGCCATGGAAGCCGAACGGGACGCGGCTCGGGAGTTTGACCCGGGCGAGCGGGGTGCGGCGCAGGTCGGCGGCGTCATGGACGAGCAGCTCGGACAACCCGGTGAGGCGGTTCCACCACAGGGTCAGCAGGTAACCATCGTCCTCCGAGGTGGCGTTCTGGCGGGCCACAAAGACGGGTTCACCAGGGCTGGTCAGCGCATCGGGCCCCTCGACCACGGTCGTGGCGTCGCTCAGGAAGTCGTGCTTGGCCAGGCCGTCGCTCATGGTGTCCTCGGCCAGCGCGCGCGTGGTGACGAAGTAGCCGTAGCGGTGCTCCCGGCCGGTGTACGCGTCGTTGATCCGCGGAAACTCACCGGCGACACCGCTGGTCATCTCCTCCGTCGCCGATCCGGTGGCCAGGTCGACGCGCCAGCGGTGGGGCAGGGACGGCGGGAACCAGGAGTGGGAGGTGACGGGGGTGTCGAGCCGGCCGGCAGGAGTGCCCAGGCGGGTGATGCGGTGCCCGTCGACGATGACCTGCCCATTGCACTCGTAGGCGTTGTAGAAGTGGGTGTTGGCCCAGTGGCCGCCCACCTCGTGCCAGGTGACGGTGTGGGTGCGGCGGTCCATGAGCACGATCTGTACGCCGTGCGGGAGCGATGCCTCGTCCCAGACGACTCCCGGCTTTCCCTGCATGATGTGGTCCAGCCGGAACTGGGCCGGGGTGACGAAGAAAATCGCGTAATGGTCGCTGACGGCGAAGTCGTGCATCAGCACGGGCACTTTGATGTCGAGACTGTGGCTTTCCACGATGTGCCCGGTCTTCATGTCCGCCCGATACCAGGTGATGACCGGCCCGGTCGCGGCGAAGAAGAGCATGTCGCCGCTGTCTGGGTCGATCTTGTAGTGGGCGGTGCACAGTACGTCGATGCCACCGTGGAAATCGTGGGTGCCGTACGTCTCCAGGGTCTCGGGGTGCATCGCGTACGGCAGACCGCCCTCGTAATAGACGAGCAGGTGGTCACCGAAGACGCCGACGTTGGTGTTCGCCACGTTCTTCGCGGGTGGAGCGCCCTGGGGGAGTGGACCGGGTGTGCCGCCGTTGGCGAATCCGCTGTAGACGGCCATGCCCTGCTCGACCTCGAACTTCATGGAATCGGTCATCACCCAGCGGGTGCGGAACGCGGCCCGGCCCTCGCGCAGATAGATTCCGCACACCATGCCGTCGCCCTCCCACCAGTGATAGCGACCGGGATCGCGAGGCTGGAAACGGGGGTTGGACGAGACCCGGAACAGAGCCCCTGCGAGGTCGGCCGGGATCTCCCCGTCCACCTCCAAGTCGTAGGCCTCGGTCTCCTCCGTCCAGGGGGTGAAGGGGCCGTCGAGGAACTTGTTGTGGTGCGCCCAGCCGGCGGCGTCCTGTGCGAGCCGTGGGACCGACGGCCGGAGCGCGGCACGCGGCGCGATCGTCATCGGGTCGGGTGGAATCAGACCCGGGCCGGAGGTGACTGAGGTCATCGGAGTGCTCCAGGTGCGGGTGGGAGAGAGAGTCGGTCTGCGGGAGCGGGAGCGGGAGCGGCCCTGGCCGGGCCGCCCTGTCTGGGAGGCCATGGTCAGAACGGGTAGAAGGGGATCTCCTGGCGGACGGTGACCCACTGCTGCTCGGTGAATGCCTCGAGGTTGGCGGCAGCGCCTCCGTGGCGGGAGCCGTTGCCGGAGTCGCCGACGCCGCCGAACGGGATGGTCGACTCGTCGTTCACTGTTTGGTCGTTGATGTGCACAAGGCCGGTCGGGATGCGCTCGGCCAGCGCCAAGCCCTTGGCAACATCGCGCGTCAGGATGCCGAGAGAGAGCCCGTACTCGCTGTCGGAGGCCAGCCGGGCGGCCTCGTCGAGATCCTGGAAGGTCACTACGGGCGCGACAGGGCCGAAGATCTCCTCCGCGTAGGCGCGGGCGGTGAGCGGGACGTCAGCCAGGACGGTGGGCCGGTAGAACAGGCCTTCATGGGTACCACCGGCAGCGAGCCGTGCTCCCGCGGTGACACTGTCGGAGACCACGGCGTGGGCGGCCCGCAGCTGACCCTCGTCGATCATGGGGCCCATGAGGACCGTGCCGGTCATCGGATCACCCACGGGTGTGGCGTCGGCGTGCTCGGCGAGGCGGGCTGTGTACTCCTCGGCGATCGAGGAGTGCACGAGATGACGGCTGGCGGCCATGCAGACCTGCCCGGCGTTGAAGAAGGAGCCGAAAGCGCCCGCGGACACGGCCTTGTCGAGGTCGGCGTCGTCCAGGACGACCAGCGCCGAGTTGCCGCCCAGCTCCAGGTGGACCCGCTTGAGCCGCTGCGCGGCTGCCGCCGCGATGGCCTTCCCGGCCCGGGTGGACCCGGTGAAGGCGATGACGGGCACGCGCGGGTGCTCCACCAGCGCCGCGCCGACGGCGGCGCCACCGGGCAGGACGTGCAGGACGCCCTCGGGAAGCCCTGCCTCCTCGAAGACCCGCGCGATGGTGACACCGCCGCAGATCGCGGTGCGCGGATCGGGCTTGAGGACGACCGCGTTGCCCAGGGCCAGCGCCGGGGCCACCGCACGCATGGCCAGCAGCATCGGCGCGTTGAACGGGGAGATGACACCGACTACGCCCACCGGGCGCCGCCGCGAGAACGACAGACGGTCCTGGGCTGACCGGAGCACTTCACCAAAGGGAGCCGCAGCGAGTGCGCCGGCCTCGTAGCACTCCTCGGCCCCACCATCAGTCGCCTGGGTGTCCGCGAACAGCCGTGGGGCGCCCGACTCGCGCACGATCCACTCCGCTATCTCCGCCTGGTGCCGCTCGAAGAGGGCCGCGGCGCGCCGCAGCACCCGTGCACGCTCCAGGTACGGCACCGCCGCCCATGCGCGTTGGGCCTGCTGCGCGTGCGCCACGGCTCGGTCCAGATCGGCGGGAGATGCTGCGCCAACGCGGCCCAGCGTCTTTCCGGTCGCCGGCTCGGTGGAGTCGTACGGCTCACCCGAGCCCTTGACCCATCCGCCCGAGAAGATCCGCTCCTGCCAGTCGGCTGCATCGAGAAGGGTCATGGTGTTCCGTTCTGCGTAGATGACACAGGAAGGCGCACCGTCTGCGCCGCCCCTCGGTCCCGGAGGCATCGCGCCAGGTGGCGCTGGTCACTCGGTCGGAACCCGGCCTCGGCCCCGCTCGGGAATAGTGAGATGTCCCGTCGGGCAGGACTCGCATCTTGATTAACAGGACATTGCTGTTGAATGTCAAGCGGTATGTCCAAGGTGGCGGCGACAGGTCGTCGTGCCGGCATGCCCAGGGTGGTGCTGCAGTGTCGGCTCTGGAGGAGCGCCGGGACGCGGCAAGCTTGCAGAAAGCACAGTATTTGCATGAAATATGGCGAATTGCACGATGATGAAGGTGAGTCAGGGACAGGTCTCATCCGCTGATCCACAGATCGAGGGAGGACGGCCCTGGGGTGCCAATGGGCAACGACGCATTGGACCCACGCTTCGGGGCGCTCAACTGTCACACCGGCGTGTCCAGTGGATCGAGGCGTCCGACGGCCTCGCCCCGACTCACTTCTTCAACGCCTACCAGGGACGACAGGGCGCCCGGCGCCATGGGATGGCGGCCTGCGACTGCGGCCTGGACGGGGCCTCTCCGGTGGCGTGGCCACAGTCGGCGCCTCGGCCCGGAGACAACCGCCGGATGCCGGGACCGCTGCCAGCGGCCCCGGCATCCGCCATGGGCGGGACACTTGCTTCAGCAAGGGTAGGAGGCCGCCACGCCTGGGAAGGAGTGCAGCGCCACGGGGGAAAGACCCCCGTTGGCCCTTAGTTCGAGCCCGAACCGCCACAGCGTCCGTACACCTCGTTCGGCACCGCCCGGGTGTCAGCCCCCGACGGCTGTCAGTCGCTCACCGATCTCCCGTGCCGTCTCCTGAACCTTCCGGGCCAGCTCCGCCTCCGCCTCGGGGAACACACGAGAGGCCAAGGCCGCGATGCTCACCGCTGCCACTACCTGCTGCTGCTCGTCACGGACGGGAGCGGCGACCCCCATCACGTCGGCGTCGAGTTCGCCACGAGTGACCGAGTAGCCGCCGCGCCGGATATGGGCCAGCCTCTGCATGAGAGTGTCGACGTCCGTGAGGGTAGCGGGAGTGAAACGGCGCAGGTCTGCTGATTCAAGAAGCTGGCGGGCTTCCTCGTCGGGGATCCAGGCCAGCAGGACGAGTGCCGCCGCACCCGCGTTGAGGGGGAGAGTGCTGCCCCTCTCGTAGGAGATGCGCACGGCGCCCGTCCCTGCTTCGGCCCGATCGACGCACACGACCAGCTCTCCGGTCCGCCTGGTGAGCAGGACCGTCTCCCGCACGTCCTCGGCGAGCGCCGTCATCGCCGGGAGGGCGACTTCGGACAGGCCGTAGCTGCGGCGTGCCAGCCGTGCGATCTCCATGACGCGCAGCCCCAGCCGGAAGCCCCCACCCGGCGCCTCCTCGAGGAAGCGGCTGCTCACGAGGCTCTGGAGGTACCGGTACGCGGTCGAGCGAGCCACGCCGAGTCGCTCGGCCACAGCGGTGCCGGAGACGACGAGGTGGGTGTCGGTGAACATGAGCAGGATGTCCAGGGCCCGGTCGGCCGTGGAGTTACGCTCGCGATAGCTGGTGGACGCTGTTCCTGACATGCGAGACATCGTAACGGGTGTCGCGGCGTCTCGGGCACCGGGCGTCACAATCGGTCCTTGACCACTGTATTGCGCAGTTCGCCGATCCCCTCGACGACCGTGACGAGTTCCTGCCCCGGCCGGAGAAAGACCTTGGGGTCGCAGCCGGCACCCACGCCCCCCGGGGTACCCGTGGCGATGAGGTCGCCCGGCAGCAGCGTGATGATGGTGCTGACGTACGCGATGATCGTGGCGACGTCGAAGAGCAGGTCCGCCGTGTTGGACTTCTGCATCGTGGTGCCGTCCACGAGGCAGCTGATCGTCAGTCCGGACGCACCGCGCGGCAGTTCGTCCGGTGTGACGAGCGAGGGTCCTACCGGGGTGGTGGCCTCGAAGGTCTTGCCGGACAGGAACTCACGGGTGCGATGCTGCCAGTCCCGGACGGTGACGTCGTTGAGGACGGTGTAGCCCGCGACCTGCGCCAGCGCCTGGTCCGGCGACACGTGACGTGCGCAGTGTCCGATCACCACACCGAGCTCAGCCTCCCAGTCCATGTCGTCGCTCACCGGCGGAATGTGCACGTCGTCGTAGGGTCCGATCAAGGAGCCGTCGTACTTGGCGAACAGCGTCGGATGGGCCGGGGTCGCCCGGCCCATCTCCTTGATGTGCGTGGCGTAGTTGAGGCCCAGACACACGATCTTGTTCGGGTGAGGGACGACGGGAGCGAGGGACGCGGTCGACAGGGAGATGCGGTCGCCGCCCTCGGCGGCCGCGCGTTCAGGCCAGTCGTCGCCGCTCGACAGCAGTTCGCCGACGTCGGAGTAGGGCAGCAGAACGAACTCGTCCCCTTCCTGGCGGGCAGCGGCTGTGCCGCGCTCGTCGTGCAGCCGGACGGTGCTGAGCCTCATCGGGGCCCTCCTTGGGGCTTGGAAACACTCTTGGTGACGGGGTGTGCGGTCGGTGCGGGCCGCGGCCGGACGACCCCGTGACTGATCTCCGCCGGACCGTCTGACGCGGCAAGGGAGAGATCGCGCCCTGGAGCGGGCGCGAAACGACGCAGGCTCTGCGAGACACGCTCTGCCTGGTCGGCTGGGAACACGGCCGCGATCAGCCGGTCAGGGCGCACCAGCAGGAAGTGTCCCGTGAGCCCGCCGAACAGCGCCTGAAGTCGGCCGTCGGCGTCGGCTACGGCAGTGCGCCCCGGGCGGTCGCGGGGGTAGCGGTCATCGAGGACGACCGACACCCGTGTGCCTGCGGGAAGACCGGCGTGCGCGGCAGTGTTCCAGTCGGCGTCGGTGAGGCCTACGCCCAGCAGGCTCCAGCCGCGGCCGAGCACGTTGTCGAGCCGGGTCACCTGGAGCTGCGGACCGTGCAGGACGCGTGGCTGCGGAAGAAACGTGCCCACCGGTGACCCTTTCTTGCCGTCGAAGGGGACGACGGCGCCCGAACGAACGCGGGTGTTCGGCCGGTACCGCATCTCGGTGAGGTACCGGCGCCCCTGCGGGGTGTGCATGGCGATGCGCACCAACAGGTCGCGCAGCCGCGCGCGGCTGCGGCTGGTCGTCATGACGATGCGGCCGAGCCGGACCGAGAGGTCGATGACGGCCTGAGCGTGTGGGCGGCGTTCGGTGTCATAGGTGTCGAGGAGGGTGTCTGCCGAGCGTCCGGCCAGGACGTCGGCGAGCTTCCAGCAGAGGTTGGCCGCGTCTCGCACGCCGGAGTTGAGTCCCTGGCCCGCGAAGGGCGGCATCATGTGGGCGGCGTCGCCCAGAAGAAAGCAGCGTCCGTCGCGCAGGCGGTCGGCCAGCAGTGCGTGGAACGTGTACGACACGGCGCGCTCGACCTGGTCCGGGGTGATCTCGCGGTACGGCCGCAACAGACCGCGTACCAGCTCGAACGGTGGAGGATCGCCGGGCAGGCCCTCCCCGGGGTGCAGCAGGAACTCGTAGCGGCACCGGCCGTCGCGCCCCGGAACGATGACCGTGGGGCGGCTGGGGTCTCCCATGTGCATGCCGTAGCGCTGGTCGTGGGGATCTTCCACTGTGTCGGCGACCAGCCACACGTCGGGAAAGCTGCGCCCCTGCATGGGGATGGACAGCAGTTCCCGGACGGTGCTGCGTCCGCCGTCGCATCCGAGGACGTACGAGACGTCGAAGTGCTCGGCCGGTTCCGTGCCATCGCTCGGCCCGACTCCGACCCGTACCCGGTCGGAGTGCTGTTCTAGCGAGAACAGCCGTGTGTGGAAACGGGTTTCGACATCGGGGCTGTGGCGCAACTCTTCGACCAGTACCCGCTCCAGGTCGGGTTGGGCGAAGGGGTTCTTGAACGGGTGCCCGAACCGCTGGTCGCCGAGGCCGCGGGCGTGCACGAGGGGTCGGCCACCGACGTCGAAGTACTTCGTTCCCGTGCCGGGCACGATGATCGGGTAGACCGCCCCGTCGATGCCGGCCGACTGCAGCGTGCGCAGCGACTCGTCGTCCAGACTGATCGCCTTGGCGTCGTCGCTCGTTGTCGGATTGCGCTCGACGAGCAGGACGCGTATGCCGAGTGAGCCGAGCAAATGGGCGGCCGTGAGCCCCGTCGGACCGGCGCCGACCACGAGCACGTCGGCTTGCACCGGGGCTGCCGAAGCGAATCTTCGCCGCGGTTCCGGATGCGGTGGCTGGGGGTTGCTCATGGGTGGGACTCCATCGGTCGGCGGCGTGTGAGGGCGCGGTGTGCTACTGGACCGGCTGATAGGCGGGACCGCCCTCGGTCAGCAGCCGCTCCACGTCGGCCATGACGTCGGCGGGCTCCTGGTCGAGGTTGAGGGTCTTGCGGAACGGCTGTCGCACGTCGCGCTCCACCCGCAGATACACCTCGTTGCGGTTGCCCTCAGGATCGAAGAAGTAGATACCGATCGCGTTGCCGTGGGTGACTTCCTGCTGTACCTCGATGCCCTCGGCGCGGAACCGGTGGTGGAACTCGATGACCGACTCCAGAGAGTCCACCCGCCAGGACACCTGATGCGTGAGCTTGGCGCCGTCGTGGGCGGTCCGTCCGCGCTGCAGGACGAACTCGTGGTGCTCCTCCTCAGGGCAGGAGGAGAGGAAGACGATGCCCAGCTCCTCGTCCTCGTCGGTCACGGTCAGGCCGAGGACCCGCGTGTAGAAGTCGCGCATCGCGTCGAGGTCGTGAACCCAGAAACCGGTGTGACCGAGACCAGTAATCGCCATAGCGTGTCTCCTTTTTCAGGATTAGAGTCTTGTTTTACAGGACGATAGGTGGATGCCGAGCTAGACGTCAACTGTTGACTGTGGGACGTGCGCGGCGCGTGGCCTGATGTCATGGCGAGGAGCGGACCGGCCGAGCGCGTGGCGGTCGAGGAATCCGGCATCGGCCTGGCCGCCGCAGTGGCCCTCGACGCGTTCATCGTGCGCACGGTGCTGGTGCCCGCGTGTATGCAGATGCTCGGCCGTGCCAATTGGTGGATCCCAGGCTGGCTAGACCGCGTCCTGCCGCACCTGTCCGCCGGACTCAGGCCAGGGACACGGCCATGATTCCGAGTCGGCTCAGACGGCCGCACTCGTCAGCGAGGCCGACCCCGGATCGCATGACCGCGCCGCGCAGACTGCTGTCTCGGGCGACATGTCGCGCTGACACGCGAACTCCTGACGAATCGGGGCCCGGACGCTTTGTCCGGGCCCCGATCATTCCGTCGCATTTTCCGCCGGCGACCTCGATCCCGCCGGATGGCGATCATGACTCCGCCCGTGCGATGCGCTCAACGATCTCGCGCTGCGCGGCAGCGAAGTCGTCGGCCGCACGCACTGTGACCTCTTGCAGCCGGCTCCAGGGGAGCGCGCGCCAAGCGCAGCTGCATCTCCGCGCCGGATCCGATCCCGCTCTTGGCCCCGAGCTTCGCGCAGGTGCGCCCGACGAGCGCCGACCCAGTTCGCGCCCGATTGCGCTGTGAGCACGGGTATCTGCCCGGCGCAGATCGCGACTGGGCAGGCCCGATCGATACAGCAGTACCGGCGCGCGGCGACCTCGGTCAGGGAGCGCGACACGCGATCGGCGGGCTGCCGTCCGCGGACCCGCTTCGAGCGGGCCGCCTACTCGGTCCTGGTCCCAGGGGCAGCGGTTGAGCTGCAGGGCGGCTTGTTGACCTCGATACCGCAGGAGCGTTAGTGTCCTCTTTAGCAAGACGGTAGTCCTGCTTTGCGGAAATTGAGTATGGGTCCACGTCGGGTTGCTCGCGGGTCTGACCGGAACGCCGACGAGGCCTGCCCTGTGCAGCTTGGCGTAGTCCCCTTCGGCCGCTGCGGCCTGCTCCAGCTCATGCAGGACCCAGGAACGGTCCGGGCCGCAGCGACACGGACGGGCCCCATCCACAGCAGCCACGGAGGCACCATGGCGATCACCGGACTCGGCCACACCGGTTTCTGGGTCAACGGCCTGGAGAAGATGCGTGAGTTCGGCCCGTGACCGACGAGGACGAGGAACTCGGCATCGTCTTCCCGTCCGCGCAGCCCGAGCAGGAGCACCATGAATTCGTGCCGCAGCGCGGCCGGACCGCGTCCGACGGAGGCAAACTCACCCCCCAAGTCTGCTGGCGGGTCGACTCGCTGGAGACAGGTGGCCGACGCATGGATGGCGACGGCTACTTCTTCGCACCACCATCCTGACGGACCTCGATGAACGGATGCGGGTCGTCGCTGAGGAACAGTTCGGGCCTGTACTGCCGGTCATGGCGTACGGCGATGTCGAGGACGCGCTCGCGCGGGCCAATGACACCCACTTCGGGCTGAACGGCTCGGTGTGCGGTGTGGAGCGCGGATCCGGAACGGGCCGCGGCGCTCGCTACCCGGCTGGAATGCGGTACGTCCTGGGTCAACACCCACGCCGTGCCTACACCGGGCGGGAGTAAGTGGAGTGGGCTAGGCGGGGAGGGTGGAATGCCGGGCTTGTTGTCGTTCACCAACACCAAGGTCCTGCACACCATCCGGGGAGGGGCACCGAACGAAACCACGCTTCGTTAAAGCTGAGTGTGCATGCCGACTGAACCAGACGGCTTCGAACACCAGCCACGGCAAGCCGTGAATCTGAGTGCTCATTTGCGAACCTTCGTTCGCGTCATCCAGTGAAGATTGAGAAAGGTTGCCAGACATTGAGCGTCAACGGAAGCTGGGACATTACTATGAAGACCCCGATGGGAACCCAGGTGCTGCAGCTGGAACTGCGGTCTGACGGGCAAACGTTGACCGGCACACAGTCGTCCATGGGCGAGACCACCGAGATCCAGGACGGCTCGGTCAACGGCGACGAGGCGACGTGGAAGGTCGACGCGACCAAGCCGGTGGCCGTGAAAGTCACGTTCACCGCCAAGGTCGACGGAGACGATATATCCGGCCACGCCAAGGCCGGATTCTTTCCCAAAACGCCGTTCAGCGGCCGTCGGGCGGCCGCGTAGCGGCATACAGCAATCCGATCGGCGGCTACCGCCCGGTTCGTAGCGGTGGCCGTCAAAAGATCTGCTGCTGTAGTACTGGACGGCCTACGGGCCGAGCTCAAGCAGGGCTCGTTCCGGCCGTTACCTGTGCGGGAGCGCAAGATTCCCAAACCGGGTGGGGCGGGAAAGGTTCGGCGGCTGGGGATTCCCGTGATCGCCGACCGGGTCGTCCAGGCCGCGCTGAAGCTGGTTCTGGAGCCGGTCTCCGGGGTCGACTTCAGGCCGGAATCCTACCGGTTCCGGCCTAAGAGGTCCTAACAGAAGTTGTTGATCATGTGACTTTCGGTGTGGATGGTCGTTGGTGTGGTCGTGGGGAAACGACAGTCGCGGCCGTGGATCGTGTCGGATGAACTGTGGTCGCTGATCGAGCCGTTGCTGCCCGAGCCGGGGCCGAAGCTGGTGGAGGGCCGACCCGGGTGCCGGACCGGCAGGCGCTGTGCGGGATCTTGTTCGTGCTGCACACCGGCATCCAGTGGGAGTACCTGCCCCAGGAGCTGGGCTTCGGCTCGGGGATGACGTGCTGGCGGCGGCTGGCCGCGTGGAACGAGGCCGGCGTGTGGGACCAGCTGCATCTGGTGCTGCTGAAGAAGCTGCGGGCGGCGAAGAGGCTGGACTGGTCGCGGGCGGTGATCGACTCCTCCCACGTGCGGGCGGCACGCAGGGGCCCAAAAGCGGTCCCAGCCCGGTCGACCGCGCACGCCCGGGCAGCAAGCACCACGTCCTCACCGACGGCCAGGGCATCCCGCTCGCGGTGTCGCTGACCGGCGGCAACCGCAACGACGTCACCCAGCTGCTGCCGCTGCTGGACAAGGTCCCGGCCGTGGCAGGAGTGGTCGGCCGGCCCCGCAGACGGCCGGACACGCTGTTCGCCGACCGCGGCTACGACCACGACAAGTACCGGCGACTGCTGTGGCAACGCGGCATCCGCCCGGCCATCGCCGAACGCGGCCAGCCCCACGGCTCCGGCCTGGGCATCTTCCGCTATGTCGTGGAGAGAACCATCGCCTGGCTGCACGGCTTTCGCCGCCTGCGCATCCGCTGGGAACGACGCGACGACATCCACGAGGCCTTCCTCGGACTCGCCACCTGTCTGATCACCCACCGCCACGTCCAACGCCTTTGTTAGGACCTCTAAGCGGCGGGCTCGGGACGCACTTGCTACCCGCAGGCCGGCGAACGAAGTGGGCCACGACAAGGTCTTGCCGGGGGTGCGGAAGCGGCGCTGACAGTGGCATCGGTCATAGGGAATCCACAGATGAGGACGATGGCCTTGCCGAGAGGGACGGTAGGCCCAGAAAACGGCACCTGGCAATAGACGTGGCTACTGGATTCACATTCACAGGAATCACTCGGGAATTACTCAGGAATTACTCACTCCACCTCGAACCTTGCGGCTGTGAAGGGATTGACCCTTTCGAGCTACCGGCTATACGGTCACTACCAGTCCCAAATATTGGGATGATGTTCTGACATTCAGGATCGCATGGTCATGACAAGGAGGGGTGTCCATGTGGGACTCCAACAACATGTTTCTCAACGGGCCTTACGCACCCTGGCGAGAAGAGGGTGAGGCATTCGATCTGGAGATCGATGGCCAGCTCCCGGACGAGCTGAACGGTGCGCTGTTCCGGGTGGGCGCGAACCCTATGTACCGGCCTAAGGATCCGAGCCGCTACCACTGGTTCGAGGGTGACGGCATGGTCCACGCCCTCTTCCTGCGCGACGGCAGGGCGAGCTACCGCAACCGCTACGTGGAGACCGTCGGCCTGCAGCGGGAGAGGCAGGAGGGCCGGTCCCTCTACGGCGGTTTCATGAACCCCAGTGAATTCCCCCTGCCGCCCGGTACCTTTCCGAAAAACCTCGCCAACACGCACGTGAGCCTCTTCGATAACCGCCTGCTGGTCTTCTGCGAGGCTGACGTTCCGCACGAGCTGCGGCCGGACACGTTGGAGACGGTCAGTCAGCGCTACGACTTCCACGGCGGGTTCAGCGGACCCCCCTTGACGGCCCACCACAAGATCGATCCGGCCAACGGTGACATCCTCACCTTCGGCAACAGGGGGGGCACGGTCACCTGGTTCCGGGCCGACCGCCACGGGCGGGTCCTCGACCTTCACACGGTCGATCTGGGCGTCCCCACCTTCACCCATGACTACGCTGTCACCACCGACTACGCGATCTTCCTGGTGAATCCGGCGATGGTCCGCTTCGAGCACTATCTCAAGGGTGTCCCGTCCACGGTTTGGGAGCCGGAAACGCTGGACACGTGCCGCTGGGCTGTCCTGCATCGCAGGACAGGCGAGGTGACGTGGGTCGAGGCGCCCGACGCCTTCACGGAGACCCACTTCCTCAATGCCTACCAGGACGGCTCCAAGATCGTCGTCGACGGGCACCGCACCCCCCGTTTCGGCCCCACCTGGAAGGAGCTCGAGTCACCGCCGCCGGGCGGCGACTGGAACTGGTGGTTCAAGAACATTGTCGCCACCCCCTGGCGCTGGGAACTCGACCTTGCCACAGGGAAGGCGACGGACAGTCAGGTCAACGACGTCCTCGGTGAGTTCCCCCGGATCAACGATCAGCGCACCGGCCAGCGCCACCGATACGGCTACTACGCGACGACGCGGGGAACCGGCGACTGGTTCATCGACGGCCTGGCCAAGCACGACTACCTCACGGGCGAGACGTCGATGCAGACAGCCGACGGTGTGCTGACCTCCCCCAGCGAACCTGAGTTCGTGCCCCGCCCCGGAGCCACGGCCGAGGACGACGGCTGGCTGCTGTCGACTTGGTGGGACCCCACCACTGACCGCAGCGAGGTCATCGTTCAGGAGGCCCAGGACTTCACAGCCGCGCCCATCGCCCGGATCAAGCTCAACCACCGAGTTCCCCTGACAACCCACGGCAGTTGGTCGGACGCCGCTGATCTCGACGCCGCCATATGCGGCTCCTGAGCCCCCGGCATCCCGCTGGCCGGCGGGGCGACGACGCTTCCCGCCGGCCAGCGGATGCCCCACCCACGGCCGTCCCGGTGCCTGACATCTACGACCCCCCAGGGCCGGGGAAGTGCTGTTCGCGTTCTTCGCGGCGATGTAAGTCCGCGGCATCGTCCCACTGGCGGCATGCTGCGTCCCACGTCAGACCCGATACGGCAAGGTGCTGAGGTTCGAGTCCGCTCGGGCGCGGCGAAGCCTTGGCCCCGCGGTCCATCGGGAGGGGCGCCATGGCTCACGTAGGCCTGAACGCGTTTCGCGTACGAAACGGTTTCGTTTTCATCGGATGGGCGGTATGGTCATGGCTGTGCGGTGATCCGTACGAAACCGTTTCGTTCCTAGGGGGTGTGATGGTCGAGGTTGCAATGTCGCGTCGCGGTCGGATCACGCCCGAGCGCGAGGCCGAGCTGTACGTGGCTGTGCTCGATCTGCTTCGTGAGGTCGGCTATGGCTCGCTGACCATGGACGCCGTGGCCGCACGCACCCGCTGCAGCAAGGCGACGCTCTACCGTCAGTGGGGTGGCAAGGCCGAGCTGGTCGTCAAGGCGATGCGTCACAACAAGCGCGCCAGCGTCAGGGGTGTCGACACCGGATCGCTGCGGGGAGACTTTCTGGCTGCGCTGTCCATCGAGGACGACTCCGGCATGGAACGGAACTCCGCGCTGATGCGTGGCCTGATCATGGAGATGCACCACAACCCTGACCTCGGGCGGGCGTTCCGGGAACTGCTCATCGAACCGGAACGGGCCGAATTCAACCGGGTGTTGCAGCGTGCCGTTGACCGAGGCGAGATCCGTGCGGACAACCCTGCGTTGGATTATGTGCCGCACGTACTCATCGGCGGCTACTTCGTCCGCACTCTGATCGACGATCGCCCGCCGACGCGGGCGTTCCTGGCTGCGTATGCCGACGCCGTGCTTTTCCCCGCCCTCGGCGTCCGGCTCTCCTCTTCTTCCAGTCCCCAGCAGTAGGCCGCTCTCCAGCCGTACTTGGCGCAACCTCCCCCCTGCCTCCAGGGCATGTGGGGCCCCCATCGTTGTCGGGCCTGCTCGCTGCCCTGAACCATCCACGACTGACCCGGAGCACGTCCCGTGGCTACCTTCCTGTACAAACTCGGCCGATTCGCCTTCCGGCGACGGCACTACATCGCCCTGTTCTGGGCCGCCCTGCTGGCCGCCGCCTGCGTCGCGGCCTTCAACGCGCCCGCCGCAGGCTCATCGTCCTACTCGATCCCCGGCATCGAGTCCCAGAAGGCCTACGACCTGCTGGCGCAGCGTTCGCCTGGCTCGAGCGCCGACGGAGGGAACGCGAACGTCGTCTTCAAGGCTCCCGCGGGCGAGAAGATGACAGACGCCGACAACAAGGCCCTCGTCGAGCAGACCGTCAAGGACCTCGGCAAGGGGCCCGAGGTCGATTCCGTCACCGACCCGTTCACACAGCACAACGCGGTGAGCAAGGACGGGACGATCGCCTACACGCAGGTGAAGTACACCGCCCCGGCCAAGGAACTGAAGGACTCCACCAAGGACTTCCTGAAGAAGACGGTGGAAAAGGCCCGGCACTCCGGGGTGACCGTCGAGATCGGCGGTGACGTGCTCGACGACTCGCCCTCGTCGGGTGCCGGAGAGCTCATCGGTGTCGCCGTCGCCGCGGTCGTCCTCGTCGTCACGCTGGGCTCGCTCGTCGCGGCCGGGCTGCCGCTGCTGACCGCCCTCATCGGGGTGGGTATCGGCTTCGCCGGCATCACGGCCCTCGCCAACGCGCTCGACCTCGGCGACACCACCTCCATCCTGGCCATGATGATCGGCCTCGCCGTCGGTATCGACTACGCCCTGTTCATCCTCTCCCGCTACCGGTCCGAACTGGCCGAGGGCCGCGAACGCGAGGACGCGGTCGGACGGGCCACGGGCACGGCGGGCTCGGCAGTGGTCTTCGCCGGGCTGACGGTCGTGATCGCACTCGTCGGCCTCTCGGTCGTCGACGTCCCGGTGCTGACCAAGATGGGTCTCGCGGCGGCGTGCACGGTCGTGCTCGCGGTGCTGATCGCCCTCACGATGATCCCCGCGATGATCGGCTACGTGGGCCGGAAGATCCAGCCGACAGGCAAGAAGAGCAAGCGGTCCGTTGGCAGGAAGGCGCAGGAGAACACCGAGGGCAAGCCCAACATGGGTACCCGCTGGGGAAGCTTCGTCGTCCGCCGTCCCGTCGCCGTCCTGGTGCTGGGCGTGGTCGCCCTGGGGGCCATGGCCCTCCCGGTGACCCAGCTGCAACTCGGGCTGGGCGACGACAGCACGAAGCCGGCGTCCACGACTCAGCGAAAGGCCTACGACCTCCTCTCGGAAGGCTTCGGCCCCGGCTTCAACGGCCCGCTGATGATCGTCGTCGACACGAAGGACAGCAGCGACCCGAAGGCGGCCGCCAGCTCGGTGACCGACGAAGTCGAGGGTCTGAAGGACGTCGCGACGGTCACCCCCGCGATGTTCAACAAGGCTGGCGACACGGCGACGATCACCGTCATCCCGGACTCCAAGCCGTCCTCGACGCAGACCGAGGACCTGGTGCACGCCATCCGTGACAAGGCCGACGGCATCAAGGCCGACACGGACGCCCGGGTGCTGGTCACCGGCACGACGGCGATGAACATCGACTTCTCGCAGAAGCTGACCAACGCGCTGATCCCCTACCTGGCGCTGGTGGTCGGCCTCGCCTTCCTGCTCCTGATGGTGGTCTTCCGCTCGATCCTCGTCCCGCTGAAGGCGGCCCTCGGCTTCCTGCTGTCGGTGCTGGCGGCGCTGGGCGCCGTGGTCGCGGTCTTCCAGTGGGGCTGGCTGGCCGGTCTGCTCGGTGTCGAGGAATCCGGCCCGATCATGTCGCTGGTGCCGATCTTCATGATCGGCGTGGTCTTCGGCCTGGCGATGGACTACGAGGTGTTCCTCGTGACCCGGATGCGTGAGGCCTACGTCCACGGCGAGGAGCCCAAGGAGGCGGTGGTGACCGGCTTCAAGCACAGCGCACGCGTGGTCACGGCCGCCGCGATCATCATGATGTGCGTCTTCGCCGGCTTCATCAGCTCCAGCGAGTCCATGATCAAAATGATGGGCGTCGGGCTGGCGGCCGCGGTCTTCTTCGACGCGTTCATCGTCCGCATGGCCATCGTCCCGGCCGTCCTCGCACTGCTCGGAAAGAGCGCCTGGTGGCTCCCCAAGTGGCTGGACCGCGCCCTGCCCAATGTGGACGTCGAGGGCGAGCGGCTCCGCGCACAGGACCAGCACCAGAGCGGGAACACGCAGGCCCCGCCCACGGAGCCGCAGACGGAGCGGCAGCCGGTGCTAGTGGGTGCTCTGCGGAAGTCGACGGAGGCCGAGCCACAGGCGGCGTACGCCTCCACCGAGAGCGCGCCTGCCTCCGTTCCCGCGACGAGCGGGCCGTCCATCGAGGGCCAGGTGCGCGACGCGGAGGGTACGTGCGTCGAAGGCGCCACGCTGACACTGACCTCCCTGACTGGGCGTCAGCTCGGCAGTACCGTCACCCGGCTCGACGGCCGGTACTCGATGCCGACGCCGGCCTCCGGCTCGTACGTCCTGACCGCGGCGGCCGACGGCCATCAACGGCGGGCCGCCACCTTGGAGGTGGGCGAGGAGCCGCTGGCGTACGACGTGCTGCTAGCCGGGACCGGCGGGCCGGACGACGCGGGCCTGCCGAGGGCGCGTTGATTGTTGTCACCGATGTGCACGGAGATGTGCCGGCGACGGTCAGGTCCGTTCCTCAGCTTGTCTGCTCCGTCGGCGAACCGTCGACAGTGACCCCACCGCGCGCCACTTGCTGATCGTCAAACAGCCACTTCACCCGGGGACCGGTCCCCGGGTGAAGTGGCTTACCCGGTGCACCTGGCTGCATCACTGGGATTGCGAGCATGATGAGGAAGAACCTGCTCGTCGGCATCGTGCTCTTCAGCTCGGTGGCGCTTTAGTGGGGCGACGAAGCCAGCTGAGCTCGCCGACCAAACTGTCGACAGGGCCGAATCAGAGCCGATCAGTTCTGTGTCTCAACGCGTGGTCGATGCTCTATCTGGCCAGGCAGACGAAGGTGGCCATCGGGCAGGCCAAGGTGAGCAATGCCGTGGCGGCTGCGTCGGCGAACGACACGGTACTTGGGTCCCTGCGCGAGGTGCACATCCTCATGCTGGAGCGGGAGGGTATGCGGGAGCACTTCTACGGCGGTGAGCCGCTCCCCGAGGCCGGCCCCCAACGTGAGGCCGTCATCACCCTTGCGGAACTGCTCGCTGACGTGATGACCAGCGGAGTGCATGTGCACCAGTTGATCCCCGAAAGCGGCAGCGCCGGCCCGTGGGCGGACTACTGCCGCCATACCGTTGAGAACAGCCCCGCTCTCCGCCATCTGCTCCGAGCGCATCCCACGTGGTGGCCACCCCTGCTGTCGGTACTGCCCGACCCTCTCCTGCGCGCCGACGACCATGTCCGCGTGCCCGCACATGGCAGCGGTCGGGCAGACGCTTGAGCTCTCGCTGACGTCACTGTCATATCAGTCGTTGCGTTCGTGGAACGGTCACCGCGACCGTTCCACGAACGCTTCCATGAAGCTCTCGTTTCGGGCCTGCGGTCTCTGGTCTGCTGATACGAGGTTCAGAAATAGGTTCTCATGGGACTGGCGGCCAGCGGCACGGCGCCAAAAAAACCGGCGACCCCAACGCGACCTGGCAGGACGTCACTTCGACTCTGCGAGCGGGCCTCTCGCTCTCCTTCCTTCTGGAGTCACGACATCGGCGGTTTCCACGGCATGACGTCCCGGCTGCCCTGGGACTTCGGCGAGGAGGAGTACGCGGCCGTCCTGCGCCCCGGCTGCGCACCGGCCTGTTGCTGTACGTCCACCGGGCCGCCGCCGACGCGGTCCGCACCGGCGAGCCGCTCGCCCGACCCGTGGCCCTGGGCCAACCGGGCTGCCCGGACGCCCACGCACCCGCGTCGTCGAATGTGCGGTCGCTCGACCTCGGCGAGCTGCGGAAGCCTGCGAGTTCACCCAGGCGCGGATCGCTGTGCCGGCTGTTGACTGCTGGGCCGGTAGGCGCTGTTCGCAGTCATGAGGGAGGCGATGCGTCGTATGTGTCGGATCCGGGCAGCGTGTCGGACTGCACCGACGAGACCTGCTCCCGTGCCGTGTTGAGTGCAGCGACGATGTCTTGCTCGCGGCCATGAAAGCGAATGGCGGGGATCGGCACGGAGAGCGCCGCCAGTCTGCCGTAGGTGTCCTGGGCGGCGATGGCGACGGCACACACGCCGGGAGTGCTCTCCTCCAAATCGAAGGCCATGCCTGTTCGCCGAACCTGCGTGAGTTCCTCCACGAGGGCGGCCCGTCGCGTGATCGTGGAGGGGGTGAGCCGAGTCAGTCGTGCCGGGAGCAGGCGCGCGATCTCGGCGTCGCTCAACTTCGCGAGGACGGCTTTGCCGTTGGCGGTGCAGTGCAGCGGCAAGCTGCTTCCCACCACCGATACGGCACGCAATGTGTGCTGCCCCTGTATCGAATCGGTGATTCTCAGTCGGCCCGATTCCAGGACCGCGAGGTCGACGGTTTCCTCCAGGGTCTGGGCGAGGTGCTCCATCGTCGGCCGGAGCAGGGCGCGAATCTCCGGTCGGCCGGCCTCGGCCAATCGCACCAATTCGGGACCGATGCGGACGCGGCCCGTAGCAGAGGCTGCGACCAGCACGCCCTCGACCTCCAGGGCAGAGACCAGCCGGTGAATCGTCGAGCGCGGGAGCCCGGTGCGTTCAGCGAGCTGGGAGAGGCTGAGTCCCTCCCGCTCGCCGGCGAGGGCGCGGAGCACCGCGACAGCCCGCCCGATGATCTTGATTCCGGCTTCGCCGCCGTCCTGCGCGGCGGCTTCCTTGTGCGTAGCGTCAGGTGTCACTCGCCCAGTATGCGACTGCCGGGCGGGACAACGGCGTCTCGCGTAGCGGGCATTGCTGGTTGACGGGCTAGGCCTTCTTCGTTCACCTGTAGTGTTCGGGCATGCCCACGTCCTGGCGAACAACGCGGGATCAGGACCGTACGACGATCAGCACGTTCTCGTCTCTGACCGGATGAGCGACCTGTTGAGCGACTGGGGCCGACCCGCTACGGTGCTGCCTCGCGCAAGAGGGCCAGGAGGGTGTGCGGCTGCGGGGCGCCCGCGTCCAAGAACTGCGTGGCCAGTGCGGGTGGCACGGCGGTTCCATGCATGCGGACTTCGTGGCAGCTGAAGCAGAACGCCGCCTCGAACAGCGCCAGGTCGAACTACGGCAGGTTCGGGCGGGGTGGTGTCGTGAACTCACCGTCACATTTCGGGCCCGGGTGAAACGGTGACGGCAGCGGGGTGATGTGCCCGGCGTCCGCGATGGTGCCGACGTGCTCCTGAAGGGCGGGGTGAGGACGGCCGTCGAGCACGCGCGGTGCCGTACAGAGCGTCAGCGACCGAAGGTAGCCGTCGGCTATCCACACACCGATCAGCGGCATGACGAAGGAGAGGGGCTGGCCTGCGAGGAGGCTCAGCACCACAGCAGCGGTCAGTACCGTGACCGGCGGATAGAGCAGGATGAAAGCCATGGTGGCCCGGGCGGTCTCCGAGCGGGAGGTGGACGTCCCGTTCCGATGGATCGCCATGCACGCCACGACGAAGATCGCCACAACCGGGCCCGCGCTCAGCGCGGCGTTGAAGCGCAGGTCGACGGAGGCGAGTCCCGTCAGGCCTGACCAGGCGATCAGGTTCGCTCCGATCACGAGGGCGCCCGTCCACACGATGACCCGCCGGCCCGGCTCGCGGTGTCCGTCCTGGCCAGGGGCCAGGACGGACACGTCGGTACCGCGCGGCAGTAGCCACAGGCACAGGGCAACGGCGATGATTCCCAGGCCCGCTCCCATGGCCGTGATCAGGCGCCACGCGTTCTCGACCGGCAGCGCGCCCGCCGTGTTCTGGGCGACGAATCCCGCGATGGGTATTCCTAGCGGAACTATTGCGAGTGAACGCCTGGCGCGGGTGGCCGCGTCCGCGCGGGCGCGCCTGCCTTTGGGGGCGGCGTTTTGGCGCGCGGTCCCGATCCTGGTGGCGGAGTCCTTGACGAGACTCAGGGTCAGGGGAAACGCGACGCCTGTGCCGATTCCGGCGAGCATGCTGAAGAGTCCCAGTTGCCAAGGGGCGGTTGCGAGTGCGCAAGCCCCGGACCAGAGCGTGAGCCACAGGAGTGCGGCGAGCGTCGCCTGCCGGAGCCCGAGGCGCCGGGCCAGCGCCACTGCGGCGTGGACGCCTGCCAGAACGCCCAGAAAAGCCGTGCTCCCGATCAGTCCCGCAGTGCTCGGTGACAGGTGCCAGCCGGGCTCGGTCTGCAGGGAATCGAGGAAGTTGGGGAACGCGACGAGCTGGTAACTCTGTGCGGCCAGGAGGAACAGTCCGAGTGGAACCAGACTGCGGCCAACAGGGGGTGTGACGGTATCGGACGGCATGCCGGCCTCCAGATGGGGAACGGAAGGAAGGGACCAGCGCCCGGGATGGAACCGGGGCCGCGGTTGCGGGGATCTCGCGGTCGGATGTCTTCTGCCGAACGCGGGGAGCGCGCCGGCCATGATTCGGCGGCGTCGAATCATGCGAGTTATTGCATGAGCAGAGCGCGCCGCCGGGGAACCTTCACGCCCCACCAGCGAATGTCCTGATAGGCGGGACATTATTCTGTTAATTGGGACTATGTTGGACCGTATGGCCGCACCCTGAAGAGGTCAAGTGGTGTGTGGGGTGATGGATGGGCGGCTGTGAGTCAGCTTCGGGGCGTGTCGTTCAGGGGCAGGGCGCGGTGGTAGGCGGCGACGGCCACCGCGGCGACCGCGACGTGCATGAGCACCAGTCCGATGATCCCGGCGGCATCGGCGTGCGGAATGTAGTCGCTGACGAGCATCAGCAGGTCGGGGACGAAGGAGATGACCACGACCGCGGGTACCAGCCAGGACAGCAGGGCGCGCGGCCGGGCCGACCACCTGCGGATCACCGCCCATCCGACTGCGCCGATGATGACGCCCAGGACAGTGAAGGTGACGTATGGCCCGGGCTGGAGGGGCTCGAAGTCGTCGGAGGCTCCGGCCGCCCGGGAGACAAGGGCGATCAGCGCGTCGGCGATGATCGCGGCCACGGTGCCCGCGATCAGCCATCCCGCGGCGGCGGCCCGGCTGGGCGCGGAGCGTATGGACCGCGCCGGTGCAGGGGTGGCGGAGGAAGGCGTGGTGGACATGGGAAGACTCCTTCGGTGACGGGCGGTCGGCCGCTTGGGGCCCTGTGTTCCGCCCGGGCGTCAGGCGGTTTTCGGAAGCGGCTGTCTGCACCACCCGCCACCTACAGAGCATGTGCGGGTTCAAGAGCCGGATCGACTACGGGAACGAGTACTGGGCCGGACCCACCGTGGGACTGGCCGCACAGGATGGGCTCCACACTTCGAGAGGATTGACAGGCGCCGGCTGCTCATGGGCATCGGGCATGCACGCGGACGCCGGTGCTCATCAACTGCGCACGACGTGCAGCACCTTGGTCTCGGTGTAGGACAGCAGGCCGGCCAGTCCGCCGGCCACGCCGAGGCCACTCCACTTGTGCCCGCTGAAAGACACGCCCGGTGCTGGCATGCCGTGCGTGTTGACCCAGGAGGTTCCGCATTCCAGCCGGGCCGCCACCGCCGCGGCCCGCTCCGCGTCCGCGCTCCACACCGAGCCGTCGAGCCCGAAGTGCGTACTGTTGGCCCGGGCCACCGCCTCTTCGACGTCGTCGTACGGGATCACCGGCAGAACGGGCCCGAACTGTTCCTCGTCGACGACGCGCACGCCGTCCTCGAGATCCCTCAGGATGGTCGGCGCGAAGAAGTGGCCGTCACCGTCCAGGCGCCGGCCTCCGGCGACCGCGGTGGCACCGCCGGCCAGCGCGTCCGACACCAGCTCCTGGACCCTGGCGAACTGCGGCGCGGTGGCGAGCGGGCCCATCTGGACGCCGGGGAGCATGCCGTCACCCACTTGGACCGACCGTGCCCGGTCCGCCAGGGCGTCGACCACCTCGGTGTACCGGGCGCGTGGTACGTAGAGACGTTTCAGCGCCATGCAGATCTGCCCGCAGTTGACGAACGCGCCCCAGAACAGCTTGTCGGCCATGGCGTCGAGGTCGACGTCGTCGAGGAGGATGCCCGCGTCGTTGCCGCCCAGCTCCAGGGTGATGCGCTTGAGGTCGGGCGCAGCCGACGCCGCCACGTGCTTTCCGGTGGCGACCGAACCCGTGAACGTCACCTTGCGGACCAGGGGGTGTTCGGCGAGCTGTGCACCCAGCGGGTCCCGGCCGCTGATGACGTTCAGCACTCCCGGCGGCAGTACGTCACGCAGAACGACTCCGAGTGCGAGCGAGGAGAGCGGCGTGAAAGGAGACGGTTTCAGTACCACGGTGTTGCCCGCCAGCAGGGCCGGCGCGAATTTCATCGCGGCCTGGATCAGTGGGACATTCCACGGGGTGATCGCCGCGACCACGCCCATGGGCTGGTGCAGCACCTCGATCCGCTCCTCGTCGTCGTCCCGGATCACCTCCCGGGGCACGTCGAGGGCGGCCGTGCCCCGCAGGGTCATCGCGGTCACCATGACCTCGAATTGGGCGTCGGCCAGGGGCTTGCCCTGCTCCAGCGTGAGCAAGGTGGCGAGCTCCTCGGCGCTCTCCTCGATGCGTGCAGCCGCGGCCAGCAGCGCGCTGCGGCGAGCGTCCATGTTGTCGCGCCAGAGCGGGAAGGCGTCGGCGGCGGCTTGCGTCGCGTCGTTCAGCTGGGCTGGCGAGCAGTCGGGCGCCTGGGCGAACACCCGGCCGGTGGCGGGGTTGTGCACCCCGAAGGTATCGACAGTGTGGACGTCCTTGCCGCCCACTGTCATCGGGTGGTTGTGCTCGGACACGGTGTCTCCTGGAGTGAGGGGCGGCCGGTGCCGTCAGGAAGGTGAGGAACGGGGCGGTGAGATCAGCGAGTACCGCGGGCGGAACGGGCCCGGAGTTCCGTCAGGACACGACGTGCATGCGGCAGGGAACGGTGTTGAGCTCGTCCGGTCCGTTCTCGCCCACGACGACGGTGCCGCCGATGTTGACGCGGTGCTGTCCTGTACAGGCGTTGGGTTCGAAAGCGAACGCCATGCCGGGGACGAGTTCCAGGTCGGAGATCGGCTCGACGGTACGGAAGACACGGCGGCTGTCCTGGCCGGGGATCTGTTCGGCGTTCAGCGCTATGTGCCCCGCGAAGGCCGCGGGAGTGAGACTGTGCACCAGGGGGGTCATGTTGTAGTGGCCGGCCTTCAGGAGGGGCTCGCTCATGGCCCGGGCGACGTCGAGGAAGGCGGCTCCCGGACGAAGGGCCCGGAGGCCGGCGTCGTAGCAGTCACGGGCGACGTCATGGAGCGTGTGCAGCACCTTCGGTACCGGCTCGACCGCGACGGACATCTGGACCTGTGTCTCGAATCCGCCGTAGCAGGACATGATCTCGGCCTGGACCAGGTCGCCGGGCTGGACTGTCCGGGAGGCGCCGCCGGCGTAGGTCCAGTAGGGCGGCGCCCAACCCGGGTCGTCCGCGCCGACACTCATGATGACGTGGGGATAGGTGGTGGTGCACGAGTTGCGGTGGAGGACCTCCACGGCTGCCGCGTAGATCTCGGCCTCGCGCACGCCGGGCCGGATCATCTCCAGCATGGTCTGGCAGGCTTCCTCGGCCGCCTGGGCGGCGAAGCGGACCAGTTCCAGTTCCTGCGGCGTCTTGGGCAGCATCGTCTGAGCGAAGTCGAGGGACATGTCCTCGAATTCGGCCTCAGGCAGGTTGTTGAGGACGTAGTCCCACATCATGTGGGTGATGAGGCCCTCCATTTCCCCCGCCGAGCTCCCGGTCATGCCGACCACACCGATACGACTGGACGTCAGTCCCTCTTCGGTGAGTGCCTGGACCACCCCGCGGCCGAACGGACCGATGCGTACATCGTCGATCCAGAAGCGCACGTCCCGCATGTTCGCGGCCAGGCGGCGGGTGTAGCGGTGGTGGGTCCAGGTGAGGTGGACGGGGTCGCGTTCGGCGAAGAAGACGACGACGCCGTCGAGGACCTCGTTGGCGAGGTAACCCTCGTACCGTTCGCGGCCCTTGAGGCCGAAGACGAGCAGACAGTCGAGGTCCTTGTCCCGCATGAAGTCACGCGTGCGCTGCCAGCGCAGTTCGCGGGCGGCGAAGGGAAGGACGGGATACTGTTTCGCGGTCATGCCCCTACCCCCTCGGTCGCCTCGACGAGATCGCTCTCCAGGATCCGCGGATCGGCGCCCGCCGCCTCTGCCACGTCCCGGTAGTACTGCAGCCAGTCGGTGCCCTCGGGGACATGACCGCCGCCGGCCATGAGGCCGCGGGTGAGCTCGGTGTCGTCCAGGGTGGCCGGGAGGTCCCCGGTTGTTGCGTACGCGTCGACGGCCTTCAGGAGGCGCCGCCGTGTCCGGCTGACCATCAGGTCCGAGGCGGACAGGTGCTCGTGGGTTCGGTCCACGACTGGTCCCATGCTTTCAGTGATCATCTTGTCCTGGATCTGGATGCCTTGCACTCCGGTGTAGTTGCCCTTCGCCTGGGCGTCCCGGTCGAGGAAGTAGTTGTTCTCCTCGGAGGGAGTGAGCCGCCACCTGCCGTACCAGTCCTGGTCGTTGTTGGGCTGGAGCAGGTCTGCCATGCGGACCTTGACGCCCGGCAGCTCCGCGACGCCGGCGTGGAACGCCGACCTGCCGTCCACCAGCGCTCGAGGCCGGCTGAGCTGGAAGATCATGGAGTGGGTGTCGTCCATCGGCAGCCAGAACCGCACGACGGGCTCTTCGACCTCGAAGGGGTTCTGGCCGGGGATGGTCCAGGACGGCAGCAGCTGCTGGGTGTAGTGCCAGTAGTCGGGGGCGAAGCTCTTCGGCCTGCGGTGGCCCTCCATGGTGCCCCCGGCCGTGTTGACGACCTTGGTCTCCACGGCCCTGCCACTGGTGACCCACTTGAGGACGAAGTGCTCGCCGACGTCCTCGGGGTCATGGCCGCCGTGGTGGAGGAAGGCGAGATGGGCCGCGTCGATGTCCCCCTCCATGCCCTGGAGCCAGTTGCACTCGCGCAGCCACATCTGGATCTCCAGCTCCTCGTCGTCGGCGACCACGCCGATCACGGGCAGCGGCGGCGGGGTCTCGCGCGACCCCATGTAGATCCAGACGAGGCCGTTGCGTTCCCGCACCGAGTAGGCCCTGGCGCGCACGCGGGTGGGCACGCGTCCTCCCGCACTGCTGGGAATGTCGGTGACGCGGCCCTCCACGTCGAACATCCAGCCGTGGTAGGAGCAGCGCAGCCCGCCGTTCTCGTTGCGGCCGAAGAACAGGGAGGCGCAGCGGTGCGGACAGCGGTGGTCGAAGATGCCCATCCGGCCGCCGCTGTCGCGGAAGCCGACGAGGCGCTCGCCCAGGGCCATCAGGCGGATCGGGGCACCATCGGCCTCGAACTCGGAGGACCGGGCTATCGGCAGCCAGAACTGGCGGAAGAACTCTCCGGTCGGACTGCCGGGGCCGACGTGTGTCAGCTTGGCGAAGGGGTCGGTCATGGAGCGATCCATCTCTGTACGAGGTCGATGGTTCATCCGGATCACCAGGCGCGTGCGGGCCCGACCAGGTTCATCCCGTCCAGCGGATACAGGTCGCTGACCTCTGGTGTGGCCCATCCGAGGTCGACCGGGTGAGTGACCTCGGCGAAGGTCAGAGCGAGCTCGAAGAGGGCCTGCTCCCGCGGGGGCATGTCGTCGAGGGGGAAGGCGTTCAGATGGTTCACGACCGCTTCGATACGGGGGAGTATGGCGGCGCACAGGTCACGCAGCTCCTCGATGTCGGCAGCGACCATCGCCTCCATCCGCTCCTGTGCGTCGCGCAGGCGCCACCGCTCCAGGAAGCGCTCCAGGTCGGCAAATCCTTCGGGAAGTCCGGCTTCTGCGGAGAGCTCCATCACTTGGCTCCGATCAGTTCGTCGACGAGTCCGTAGCGGTGCTGGAGCGCGAACTCCTGCAGGGAGAGGTACAGGTCGCTGATGGCACCCGACTCGAGGCCGCGCTGCACGTCCTCCATGGCGGCCAGGTCCTCCCGGGACACCGTGTACTGCAGGGCCCGGCTGTACGCCTGGGCCAGGCGGTCGCCGGCGTGCCGGGCCTTGCGGCCATAGACGTCGAAGACGACGCGGGAGTGGTTGCGGTCGATCGGCCAGACGGTGACGGTGCTGTACCAGTGCGAGCCGTTGAGGACGGCCACGTTGGGGAACTGCCACACGATGTCGAAGAACCAGGGGTGGTAGCGGGTGCGGTTCACCGCAGGCGGCAGCATGGAGAAGTCGGTCTCGACCGCCGGTGTCTGCTTGTACCCGAGGCCGTACAGGGCACCCTCGACGGGCGGGCTGACGTAGTCGGGGTTGGAGGGGTTGCTGGAGCGGATGTGGCGGTCGTACATGTCGACCACGGGCTTGTGCCGCATCGGGTTGCTCTTGCCGGCCAGCTTCGGCTGGGTGCGCCGATGCAGGAAGACGGTGTGGTACCCCTCCGAGAAGGCGTCCATGGCGATGTTCCAGTTGGCCCGGACGTCGATGGACCAGCAGCTGACCTTCTCCATCTCGCTGTAGTAGCCGTCGAAGCCCTCGGCGAGCTCCCCCAGCCAGTCGTCGAGCGGCTCTGGGTTGTCGCTGAAGTTGGCGTAGATGAGGCCGGACCGGACCTCGACGCGGATCGGCACCAGCCCGAGGCGGGACTTGTCGACGGAGCGGAACTGCTTCTCGTCCGGCACCGAGCGCAGCTTCCCGTCGCCGGTGTACGACCAGCCGTGGAGCCAGCAGGTGTGCGCGGACGACGTCCCCTCGGCGAAACCGCAGTCCGTGGGGATCACCTTCTTGCCGCGGTGGCGGCACACGTTGTGGAACGCACGCACCTCCCCGTCCCGGCCCCGCTGGACCAGCACCGAGATGTTGAAGGTGGGCACGTCCAGGACGTAGTAACTCCCCGGCTTGGGAAGGTCGTTGACGTTTCCGACCAGGAACCAGGACGGACGGAAGACCTTCTCGACGACTGCGTCGTGATACTCCTGCGTCAATTTGTCCTTGACGGACACGACGTCACGCAGGCCGGCGAACGGGTTGGGCGGGGGCGGGGTCCCGCCGGTGAGTGGGGAAGCAGGGCTGACAGCGGCTTCAGACATATGAACTCCATAAGTTAGGACGCTAGTCCTGTCACATGGGACCGTATGGGAAAGGGGCTCGCCTGGCAAGCGGAGTGGCCCGGGACGCCTTTTCCTGCAGGAAGGTTGACTGTGCCTGGCGTCCGGACTGCACTCAAGTCCGACTTGACCTCTGCTTGGTGCGGCTATACGGTCCCCATAGTGTCCCAATAATGCAGGTTTAATTCCTGACTATCAGGACACGCTCAGGTACATGGCAAGGAGGAGGCGTCCATGTGGGACCCCAGCAACATGTTTCTCAACGGGCCGTACGCACCCTGGCGAGAGGAGGGCGAGGCCTTCGACCTGGAGATCGAGGGCCGGCTCCCCGACGGGCTGAGCGGTGCCCTGTTCCGGGTCGGCCCCAGCCCGCTCCACCGCCCGCAGAACCCGAGCAGGTATCACTGGTTCGACGGCGACGGCATGGTCCACGCCATCTTCCTGCGTGACGGCCGTGCGACCTACCGCAACCGCTACGTGCAGACCGCGGGCCTGAAGGAAGAGATGGAGCTGGGGCGGGCGATCTACGGCGGTTTCATGAACGGCAGGGACACCCCCCTGCCGCCCGGCAAGTTCCCGAACAACCCCGCCAACACGCACGTGCAGCTGTACGGCAGCCGTCTGCTGGCCTTCTGTGAGGGCTACCCTCCGCGCGAGTTGCGACCGGACACCCTGGAGACGGTCAGCGAGCAGTACAACTTCCGCGGCGGACTCGTCGGTCCCCTGACCGCGCACCACAAGGTCGATCCGACGAACGGCGACTTCCTCACCTTCGGCAACATGGACGGCGCGATCACGTGGTACCGAGCCGACTGCGACGGGAACATCCTCGACCGTCACTCGGTCGACCTGGGGTTCCCCGCCCTCACGCATGACTACGCCGTCACCACCGATTACGCGATCTGGCTGGTCAGCCCGGCGACGGCACGCTTCGAGCGCATCATCAACGGTCAGCCTTCGACGGTCTGGGAGCCGGAGAAGCTGGACACATGCCGCTGGGCCATCCTGCATCGCAGGACAGGCGAGGTGACGTGGGTAGAAGCCTCCGACGCCTTCTCCACGTCACACTTCCTCAACGCCTACCAGGACGGCACGAAGATCATCGTCGACGGGCACCGCGTCGGCCAGTTCGGTCCCACCCTCAAGGACCTGGAGTCACCGCCGCCCGGCGGGGACTGGAACTGGTGGTTCAAGGAGATCATCACCACCCCCTGGCGCTGGGAACTCGACCTCGCCACGGGGAAGAGCAGGGACATCGAGGTCACCGATATCCAGGGAGAGTTCCCCCGGATCAACGATCAGCGAACCGGGCTGTCCCACCAGTACGGCTACTACACGACGACACGCGGAGCCGGCGACTGGTTCACCGACGGCCTGGCCAAGCACGACTACCGCACGGGCGAGACGTCGATCCAGGCACTCGACGGTGTCCTGACCTCCCCGGGCGAGCCCGTCTTCGTGCCCCGCCCCGGCGCCCAGGCCGAGGACGACGGCTGGCTGCTGTCGGTCTGGTGGGACCCGACCACCGACCGCAGCGAGGTCATCGTCCAGGAAGCCCAGGACTTCACCGGCACGCCCATCGCCCGGATCAAGCTCAACCACCGGGTCCCCCTGGGCTTCCACGGCAGCTGGTCCGACGCAGCCGAGCTCGACGCCGCGGTGCGCGGCGCCTGAGTCATCGGTGGTCCCTGGTCGGCGGGGTGCTACGGCTCCCCGTCGGTCATCGCATGCCCGCACTCGGCCCAGCGACTCACCCGCAGGACTATCTGAAGGCTCGGCATGTCGTCCGGCACGCGCTCCAGTCCGGAAGGGGCACGGCTCGACGGGCTGCTTCACGCATTCCTGACCCCCCTGCCGAGTACCGCGGTCCCTGTCCGGTGCGGCCGGAGTGGCGGAGCTGCACGCCTGCGGGGGAGCGGTTTGTGCCTGCTTGCCGGGGAATTCACCGGGTTTCGGCTCGCCGGACGCGGCCGGCCCTGAGTGCAAGGGGCCCGACCGGGGCGCGGCGTGAGGCGCGCAGCGCGTGCAGGCGGCTGCCGCCGTACGCGCACACGCCAGCCACTACGAATCCGCTGAGTCCGAACAGACGGACCGCCGAGTGGAGCCCGGCCGTCATGCCTCCCATCTCGCTGCCCCCCCATGCTCATTCCGATCTGAGCGGATGCCTGTGCCGTCATGCAGAGGAGCATCGTCGCCATGCCGACCGCGATACCCGAACGCAGTGCGAGCTCCACATGGCTGCCCAGCAGTGCGTCCGCTACGAAGGCGGCTGAGGGCAAGAGGGCGAGGAAGCGTCGTTCGCCGGGCCGCGAGACAGTCGATCCCGACGACGAACCACCCACAGAAGTGCGAAGAACGCAGTGGAGACGACATCGGTACGGAACCCCACCGAGGACAGACCGTTTCCGGGGATGCCACCGTTCCCGCCGCCCGAACCACCCGTTCCCGTCCCCATGCTCTGCATCAAGCCCTTGGGTAGACGTACGGTGCCGTGGCCGAGCAGCGCCGATGCCGTGAACAGGACCAGGGTGGCGGCGAGTGCCCCGCCGAACCGCGCCCAGAGCAGATCGGGTGTCGGGCGGGCCCGGCGACGCAAAGGCCGGAGGAAGCCGACCGCGAGCACTATGGTCTCCAGGAACGTCAGGGGCAGTGGTAGCGCGGACACCTGCCCGCCCAGTTCGAGGGTGAGACCATCACCTGGCATATCGCCCGGCGTCCCGGTCTGACCTCCGCTGGTCGCGGCCGAGCCGGAGTCGAGTGTGAGGTGACCGCCGACGGCCATGCTCAAAAGGGCCGGCACCAGCCGGGACAGCGCAATGCTGTTCTGGGCACCGAGCGCGAGTGCCGCGGTGACGCCGCAGGCCGACATCATCGCGGCCGCGGCGGTGACGGCGGCGCCGCCCTCCAGGGCGTGGCGACCGACGCTGCCGCGTGGTGCGGGGACAGGCGAGGACGAAGCGGGCATCGGAAGGCTCCTCCGAGGACGGGGGACCGGCTCATGGCCATGCCGAACGGCGCTTGACGGGCCGGAATTCATAGAGGTCGTGCAGGGCACCCTCGTCCGGATGGACGAGGCGGTACCGGAGTGACAGCCGACAGTGGCAGTTGCTGCTGGTTGTTCACCGGGAGATCTGTGGGAGTTGGCCGAGAGGCGGAACGGCGGCGGTGTCGGATTCGTGCCGAGACGAGGGCTGGCGTGGTCCGGGATCCGCTGCCGCCTCCAGCTGAGGTTCGCCGGCTGCCGCGACATTCCCAGGGCAATGATCAGCAGAACATTCCAGCCACTGGCGGTCAGGCACCGTGCCCTGGGTTGCGACGGACCCTGTATGGCAGCAAGGGGGGTAGAGGCAGCGCCGACCGAGGCTGCGAAGCCTGCCGTAGCGCTGTGATCAGGCCACCGTCACCTGACTCTCTGTCAGTTCTCGCATTTCTCTCCCGGGTCTCCCAGTGGAGTGGGTGAGAGTCGGGCTCTGCTCGCGTCCCCCTATGGAGCCGCACCCCATGTCCCGTCTCCGCCTGAGGAAGCCATGTCACCCACCCCGCACGGCACGGCTTTCACGCACAGCCCCGGCCGGACCGTCGCCTTCCAATCCCCTGGCGGGACCGCCCACGCCGGCTCCGGGAAGGCGAGCGTGGAGATCGTCGTGCCCGTCTACAACGAGGAACGCGCTCTGCCCGGCTGCCTGCGTACCCTGCACGCCCGGCTGACCGAGGGCTTTCCGTTCCCCTGGCGCATCACCGTCGCCGACAACGCCAGCACAGACGGCACGCTCACCGTCGCCCGCCGCCTCGCGGAGGAACTGCCTGGCGTTGATGCCGTGCACCTGGAACGCAAAGGCCGGGGCCTCGCCCTGCGCATCGTGTGGGGGTGCAGCGACGCGGACATCGTGGCCTACATGGACGTGGACCTGTCCACCGGTCTCGACGGGCTGCTGCCGCTCGTCGCCCCGCTCGCCACGGGGCACTCCGACATCGCGATCGGCAGTCGGCTGGCCCCGGGTGCGCGTACCGTGCGCGGGCCGCGCCGCGAGTTCGTCTCCCGCTGCTACAACGGAATCATCCGGCTCACCCACGGCGTCCGCTTCACTGACGCCCAGTGCGGCTTCAAGGCCGCCCGTACGGAGGTGCTGCGCCCTCTGCTGAAGGTGACCCGGGACGACGCCTGGTTCTTCGACACCGAACTCCTGCTGCTCGCCGAGCACAACGGGCTGCGCGTCCACGAGGTGCCGGTCGACTGGGTGGAGGACGTCGACACCAGGGTCGACGTGGTGAGCACGGCTACCGATGACCTCAAGGGCCTGTGGCGGATGGCGCGGCTCAAGGCCTCCGGCGCCGCCCGTGTCGAACTGCCCCGCCGCCCCGCACCGGCCGCCGAGCACCCGGACGCCGTTCTCGCGCCGCCCACGGGGCGGGGCGTGCTGTCGTGGGAGGTCGGCTGCTTCATCGCGATCGGCATCGCCTCCACCATCGGGCAGGCGCTGCTGTACTGGTTGCTGCGCGGCTGGTGGCAGCCCGCTGCCGCCAACCTGGTGTCGCTGCTGATCCTGACGGTGCTGAACACCGAGGCGAACCGCCGTCTCACCTTCCGGAAGGCCGCAACCCGGCCCGCGCGGGCGCATCTGGGCGCGGGCGCCCTGTTCGTACTCGGCTACCTGGTCACCTCCGGAGCGGTGCTGTGGTTCAAGCACACCGACCCCGGGGCCTCGGCGGCCGCCGAGACCGCCGTCCTGGCCGCCGCGTCCGTCGCGGTCACCGCCGTCCGCTTCGCCGTGCTGCGGCTCGCTGTCTTCCGCCGCAAGACCACCGCCTGACCCAAGCTGCGCCATCGAGACTTCTGACGAGAGCTGATTCCCTTCCATGAACGAGTCCCACCGGGCCCTGTCCGTCACCCCAGTGTCTGACGGTCTCTCGGAAACTCCTCCTCGCTCCCTGCCCGCCTGGGCGGCGCCGGCCGCTCTCGGCGTGATCCTGCTCGTCGCAGCCGTGCTGTACGGCTGGGCGCTCGGCTCGTTGGGCTGGGGCAACAGCTACTACTCCGCGGCCGTGAAGTCGATGGGGAAGAGCTGGACCTACTTCCTCTTCGGCTCCTACGACCCGGCCGGGGTCGTCACTGTCGACAAGCCACCGGCCGCGCTGTGGCCCCAGGTCATCAGCAGCAAGATCTTCGGGCTGCACGGGTGGGCGCTGATCCTTCCGCAGGTGATCGAGGGCGTGGCCGGCGTGTTCGTGCTGCACCGCACCGTGCGCCGCTGGGCAGGGGAGCAGGCCGCACTGCTCGCCGCCCTGGTGATGACCCTCACCCCCATCACCGTGGCCATCAACCGGGACAACAACCCCGACACGCTGCTCGTCCTGCTGCTGGTGTCGGCGGCGTACGCGCTCACCCGTGCCCTGCAGGCAGAGGGCCGGGCGGCGACCTGGTGGCTGTGCGCGAGCGGGTTCCTGATCGGGTGCGGCTTCCTCACCAAGATGCTCGCGGCCTGGATGGTGGTGCCCTCGTTCGCCCTCGCCTGGCTGGTGGCGGGGAGCGGTGCCTGGGCCGCGAGGGTCGGGCGGCTGCTGGGCGCGGGAGCCGTCCTGGTGGCGTCGTCCCTGTGGTGGGTTGCGATGGTGGCGCTCTGGCCGGGGGACCGGCCCTACATCGGTGGCAGCGAGAACGGGTCGGCCTGGGACCTGGTGGTCGGCTACAACGGACTCGGCCGGGTCTTCGGCTCCAGCGACGGCTCGTCGCAGGCCATGGCTGGCATGGGTGGGGGATTCGGCGGCGAGGCGGGTCTCGGCCGCATGTTCAACACCCAGGTCGGCGGGCAGATCAGCTGGCTGCTGCCGACCTGCGCCGTAGCCTTGGCGCTCGCGGTGGTGTGCACAGTCCTGTACCGCCGCGGGCGACTGGACCAGTCCGGCGTGCTGCCCGCCTCGGGTTGGCTGCTGTGGGGGAGCTGGCTGATCGTGTGCGTGGCCGTGTTCTCCACGCAGAAGGGCATCTTCCACCCGTACTACACCACCCAGTTGGCCCCGGCGATCGCCGCCCTGTGCGGTGGGATGCTGGCCACCCTGATCCGTGTTCACCGGGCCGGTGTGGCGTGGGCTGTCTGGGCCGGCGCGGCGGCCGTGGCGGTGACGGTCGGCTGGGCGATGGTTCTCGTCCGCCGTACGCCGGACTGGAACGGGTGGCTGATCTGGCCCGTGCTGCTGATCGGCTGCGCGGCGATCGCACTCCTTCTGTCCCGGCGCGGTGGCAACCTGCTCCTGGCCGGGGCGGCTGCCGCGGTGGTGTCCATGCTCGTGGCACCTGGGGCGTGGGCGGCGAGCGTGTCGGCTTCGTCGGGTTCGTCGAATCTCATGGGCGGCGCCAACCCGACAGCGGGACCGAGGAGTTCGCTGTCGGCCTTCGGATTGTCTGGCATACCTGGGCAGGGCTCGTCTGGGAATCAGGGGTCGTCGGGAATGCCTTCCGGGATGCCCTCGGGTATGGAGGGTTTCCCGGGCGGGGGTTCCGACTCGGGGCAGCAGAACGGGCAGCCGTCCGGGGGGATGCCGTCGGGGATGCCCGGTGGTGACCAGGGCGGTATGCCGAGCGGCCTCCCCAGCGGCATGCCCGGTGTGTCCGATGGCTCAGGATCGGCTTCTGGCGGTCTTCCCGCTTTCCCCGGCGGATCCGGCGCGATGTCCGGCGGATTCGGTGGTTCCAGCGGCTCGGCACTCACCTCCGACCAGCGCAAGATGCTCGACTACGCCGTGAAGCACTCACCGAAGGCCCGGATCAAGCTCGCTGTGTCAGGCGGCGCCAACGCCACCAGCGCGTTCATCCTGAACAGTGACGAGACGGTGATCGGCATGGGCGGCTTCATGGGCTCCGACGACGCGCCCTCGGTCGCCCAGCTGAAGAAATGGACCGGGAACGGTGAGCTGCGCTACATCGTTGGATCGGACAACGCCGGCGGTGGAGCGATGACGAGGCCCGGCATGTCACAGGAGAACGCCACTGGCCGCTCGGAGTGGATCTCCAAGAACTGCACCAAGGTCTCGGCGTCGGCGTACGGAGGCAGCACGACGTCTCAGCAGGAGACGGGTAGTGAGGTGCTCTTCGGTGCCTCGGTGCTCTACGACTGCGCCGCTCGGTGAACGGCAACAGAACGGACCGCACAGCACGATGACAGAGCAGCCCGGGGACAGGGCGCGATACAGGCTCCTCGTGGTCGAGGACGAACCCAGCATCCGCACCCTGTTGGAGTCCACCCTCCGGCTCACCGGATACGAGGTGAGCGCCGCGGAGAACGGCCAGTCCGCCCTCGTCGAGATCCAACGGCGGGAGCCGCACCTGGTGCTGCTCGACGTGATGCTCCCCGACCTGGACGGCTTCGAGGTCACACAACGATTGCGGGCGGCCGGAAACGACGTACCCGTGCTGTTCCTCACCGCCCGCATCGACGTCGACGACCGCATCACGGGGCTGAGCTCCGGCGGCGACGACTATGTCACGAAGCCGTTCCACATCGACGAAGTGCTGCTCCGCATCGAGGCCATCCTGCGCCGCACGGTCGTCCAGGGTTCGGAGCCGCTCATTGCGGAGACCGTGCTGCGTTACGCCGACCTTGAGCTCGACGAGGGCGCTCACGAGGTGCACCGCGCCGGGCACTACGTTCCGTTGTCGCCGACCGAGTTCAAGCTGCTCGCCTATCTGATGGCCAACCCGGGCCGGGTCCTGACCAAGGCTCAGATTCTCGATCACGTGTGGAGCTACGACTTCGCCGGAGATGCCCGGATCGTCGAGACGTACGTGAGGTACGTGCGCAAGAAGGTCGACCGCCTCGGGCCGCCACTCATCCACACGGTGCGCGGCATCGGCTACTGCCTGCGGCTGCCGCGCGAGCCGGGTGGGACGGCGGAGCCGTGAGCCGGCTGCTGCCCCGAATCCCCGGGTCCCTGCGGCGGCGCCTGATCCTGGCGGCGGCGCTGCTGGCGACGGTCGCCGTCGCCGTCTCCCAGCTCATCGGGTTCTTGGTGCTGCGCTCATGGCTGTTGGACCGGGTCGACCAGCAACTGGCCGACTTCCACCCACCCGGACCGGCTTACTTCGAGGCTCTCAAGGACAACAACCCCGGGGACCGTCCCGACGTCCTGCCCTCGGACTTCCGTGTCTACTTCTACGACGGCTCCGGTCGGCGGATGGCCGTGTCGCTCGGTGCCGACGGCAAGCCAGGTCCACGGATCGGGGATTCGGTGGCGCAGCTCGGTCTGCACGTCGGCCGTCCAGGGACGGTGGCATCCGTCAGCGGCGACAGCCGGTGGAGAGTTCTGCTGAGTTCCGGTCCGCAGGACATGCACGCCGTGGTGGCTCTGCCGCTGGACACCGTCGACGCCACCACGTCCAAGATTCTCTGGCTGAACGCGGTGTTGCTGGTGCTCACCGTCGCCGCCCTGCTCGCGCTGGGCCGCTGGGTGGTACGGCTGGGCCTGCTCCCGCTGACTCGTATGGAGCACACCGCCGAGCGCATCGGAGCGGGGCAACTGGATCTGCGACTCCCCGACATCGATGGGCGCACCGAGATCGGCCGGCTCGGCCGGGTGCTGAACTCCATGCTGGAGAGGCTGCAGTTGGCGCTTCGTGAACGGGAGACATCCGAGGCGCGCATGCGACGTTTCGTCGCCGACGCCGGCCACGAACTGCGCACTCCACTCACCGCCATCCAGGGCTACGCACAGCTCGCACTCCTCCGGGAGCGCCTGTCGGCCCATGAGCAGACCGAGACCCACCAGTTGATCGCCCAGAACGCGGAGCGGATGGGTCTCCTCGTCGACGACCTCCAACTTCTCGCCCAGTTGGACAGGGAACCGTCGTACGACAAAAATCCGGTGGACCTGCTCTCCCTGGCGGCGGACGCCGTGCGGACCGCCGCCCTGCACGGGGCGAGCCATCCGGTCGATCTGGGCCCCCTGTCGGACCCGGCGGGCAACGGCGAACTGGATGTGGTCGAGGCCGTCGGCGACCCCCATCGGCTGAGACAGATCGTCGACAATCTGCTGTCCAACGCCCGTGTCCACACCCCGGCCGGCACTGCGGTCCACGTCAGGGTGGGTGAGACCCGGGTGGGCGTGGACACCTGCGGATCCGACCGCCCGGGGGTCGTTGGCGCGTCACCGCCCCTGCCGGACGGTACGCTTGCCGGCGTGGTGGAAGTGGCGGACGAAGGGCCCGGGCTCACGGCCCAGGACGCCAAGCACGTCTTCGAGCGCTTCTACCGTGCTGACCCTTCCCGCTCCCGCACCCACGGTGGTAGTGGCCTGGGCCTCTCGATTGCCGCCGCGGTCGCGGAAGGCCACGGTGGCCGCCTCGAACTCGACACCGCGCCGGGCAGAGGATGCACCTTCCGCCTTGTCCTCCCCGCGGGGCGTTCGGACGGGCGATCCAGCGGCGTCTCCGGCTGATCGCCGCCGGTCCTGCCACTGTGCGCCGGCCCGCCGGTGGGTGGCGAAGAGGGGGACCCTGATGTACCCAGGCCCTGCTCAGTCACTTCGCTCGGGTCGCCGCCCAGCCGTGCGTCCAGTTGCTACCGCTGTGGCGGCCGTCCGCCCGACGAGCAGGACAGCGCTGGTGACCGATGCGTCCTCTGCCTGGTGTCTGTGGGCTCGACGGTGCCCCACGAGGCTGCCCGCCCATCCCAGCAGGAAGGCGGCCGGGACGGAGACCAGAACCGGGGTGCTGTGGTCGAACCAGGCGAAGTCCGCGTTCGGCAAGAAGGCCTGAGAGCTGCCTGAGGCGGAGGGCGAGGACACGGCAAGGCCGCCACTCAGGATGATTCCGCCGTACACGGCCCACAGCAGCCCCGTTCGGTTGAAGCGGTCCCAGTAGAACGTGTAGAGCAGAACGGGGGCCACGGTCGATGCGGCCACTGCCATGGCGAGCTGAGCCAGGAAAGCGGTTGAGCGTCCCTGCGCCAGTACGGCGAGCAGGATGCCGAGGACGCCGAAGAGCAGGACGGCTATGCGCGCCACCATCAGTTCACGCGTGGGGTCGGACTGCCTGCGCTGAACGAGATGGTGGTACGTGTCCCGGGCCAGGGCGGCGGCCGCTGCCAGCGTGGTGGCGCCCACGACGGCGAGCACGCTGAGAAAGATCGCGCAGGCGAGCGCGGTGAAAAGCAGACGGCTCATGCCACTTCCCAGCCGGTCGTCCAGACTGCTGGCCACGAGCATCAGGGAGTCGTCCGCATTGGACTGCCCGGAGAGAATGGTGTCAGCACCGACTCGGGCCGATGCCCCCATGCCCAGAATGACCACGGTGACGCACACGAGCGCGACGACACCGGTCGCGTACCGGACGGAGCGGCGTGCTGTGGCGGTGTCCCTTGCCGCAGAGACGCGGCTGAGGACGTGAGGCATGCAGACGCCGCCCAGGACGGTCATGACCTGGCCCGCGGCAATGTCCAGACGTGGTGTCGGTCCGACGTTGATGAGGCCACCGGTACTCAGATACCGGCCGGGACGGATGCTGTGCGCGTCCGCGGCGGTGAGCAGGGAGCCGACATCTCCGTGGAAGAGGCGGAGCACGGCCAAGGACGCGAAGATCATGGCCGCGAGCGTGACGGCAGCGGCGATCACCTGTATGACGGTGAGCCCCTTGGCGCCGCTGAGCATGCCGCAGGTGACCACCAGGCCTCCGATGAGCACGGTGCACATCTGCTGCACCCCGATGCCGGAAAACCCGAGGAATGCCGCGGTGACGTTTCCGGCGGCCATGAGCTGAGCCACGAGGTACGGAGCGGTGACCGCGAGGGTGACCACCGCGGCGGCCACCCGAGGCGCGGTGCCCGGCGCCCGGAGCGAGAAGAGGTCGCCGAGGGTGAGGGAGCCGCTGAGCTGCAGAGGGCGTGCCAGCAGAAGGAGGACACCCATCGACAGAAGCACGCTGGTCGCGGCGGTGATGCCGTCGAAGCCGACGGTTGCCACCACACCGGTCACGCTGAGCAGCAAAGATGTCGAGACATAGCATCCCGCCAAGGCCAGGCCGTTCTTCAACGCCGAACCCTGCCGGTCACCGATGTAGAACTCCGACGGAGAGTCTCCGCGCAGGCCCGCGAAGACCGAGCCGAAGAGGGCGAGGACCATGAAGAGCATGAAGGAGCTGAGGACCAAGGCGTAGGGATCATCGGCCGCCGCCGCGAGGAAGGTGCTGCTGTGATTCATCTGAACCCTCCGATCTGCTGGACGGGCACGGCGGTTGCGTTCGCCTCGGCCGGTGCGTGCTGCAGCGGGTCCAGCAGGCGTGCACTGCGATGGTCGAAGCGGCGGGCCGTTGCCAGCAGGGCCACTGCCTGGAGCAGATACAGCGACAGGCCCGCAGACATGTCGGTGCTGAACAGTCGCGTGGCGAGCAGATCGCCAGGGAGCGCGATCAGGGTGACCGCGGTGCCGAAGCACAGGGCGTTGGGTACGAGGTAGGCCAAGTCCAGGTGCACTGCCCGTCGACGCGCTTGGGACAGCGGCGACTGGGCGGCGTGATCGGGGAACCTGTGGTGCTTTGGTGGCTGAGCTGAGAGTCGCATCGCTACCTTCACGTGCTGGTCGGGTGTGGGTCGGTCGGCGGCCGCTCTGGGAGCCGACCCCGAGCCGCAGGGCAGCGCTTGGATAACGGGCGGCAGCGCCTTGCGGCCCGGACGTGGGGGAGGGCTGTCGTCGTCGAGCGGCCGGGGCAGCGGCAACCGCGGCGGAGAGCCGCCGGCGAGGCGTCGACGCAGGCGCAGACGATACCGGAAGCGTTCGTGAATGTCCTCTGATGTGAAACTTGAGTTCTGTCAAGCGGGACAATAGTGTCGGTGGCGTGGAGTGGTTGTATCGCCAGCGCTGAGAGCTGAGCACTCCTGTCGAGGACCGGTGAGCCGGTCGGATGTGTGGAACCAGCCTTTGGTCGGGGTGAGGAGGACCTGTGTGACAGAGCGGCAGCTTTCGTCCGAGCCGCAACCTCGGGTTCCTGCTTGCCTCACCGTGCTGACCCCTTCCGCTCCCGTGTCCGCGGCGACGATGACCTCTTCGGCATGGGCGGAGCGGAGGCACTTCCTGCTGACGCCGGGTGTCGCGGAGGCGGTCCGCTTTCGCTGAGGCGGGGGAAGCAGGCCGCGCCCGGTCAAGGGCCAGGGGCGTGCTCCCTGCGGTATCCAAAGCAAAAGTCCTGTATCAGCGCTGTTTGGGAAGTAGGTTTCCGCATGCCTTACCGGTGGAAGGTCGCCCCCGAGGACCTGTTCGTCGAGCGGTACTGGCAGATGGTGAACAACGGTTTGCCTTCCGCGGACGTCGACACCGTCCGATCGACGGTCACTGACATGTGGCTCGACGAGCCGGGCGGCTGGGTGTACGAGTGGTCGCGACTGGCCGCCGGATATGCGGAGCTTGGTGAGCATCAGCTTGCGGCGCTGGCCTACGGATGGGCGAAGTTTCCCACGCTGGCCGACGACGCCAAGCGTACGGCGCTGGAGCGCCAGCTCAAGCAATACCTGCTTGCCGCTCCCGGTTTCAAGGTCGGGTTTCAGCGCCGGGCCGTCCAGGTGCCCTGCGGCGAGGGGGTCACCGCTGTACCCGCGCACTTTCTCACTCCGCCGGGCTGGTCAGGCAACGCCCCCGTCCTGCTCGCCAGCGGCGGAGTGGACACCTGGAAAATGGATCTGCACGGGCTCTTCGAGGCGGTCGCCCTGCGAACCGGTATGGGCGTGCTGGCCTTCGACATACCGGGCACGGGTGAATGCGCTGGCCCCATGGACTCGGAGGACGGCGCTGACCTGGTGCGCGCCCTGGCCATCGAGGCGCGGGCGCTGGGCAACGGGCGCGTCCTGCATCTCGGCATATCGATGGGCGGTCACTTCTCGGCCTGCTCGGGCCTGGCGGGGGATGTCGACGCGGCGATCGTCATCGGCGGTCCCATCGAAGCGGCATTCGCCCGGGATCGGACCTTCGCGTATGGCATGGAAGGCAGCGTCGGCAATGCGTTGGGGTTCGACCATGAACCGAATGATGCGCAACTGGCCCGGATCTGGCCGCCGTTCGACCTGCGTCCACTGCTCAACCTGAACACGAACGTGCCGATGCTGGTCATCAATGGTGCCGGTGATGTCCATGTTCCACAGCAGGACACCCTTGTCTTCGTCGGCCGCCGGGACACGGAAGTCCACTTGCTTCCAGACACCGGACACTGCGCCGCTTCCAAGATGCCCCAGGTGCTTGAGTTGATGTTCGAATGGATCGACCGCCACCAGCTGTCGTCTGCGGGCAGGTGACGTGTTGGACATCGACCTGGCCGTGCGTCCATAACCCCTGTTAGCGGTTGCCCGCAGTGTTGCGAGTAATTGCCCTTCTTCATGACGGCGCGGAGCGGGGCTCCAAGTCAGCTTGTCGGCTGAGTTGTGACAGATGGCCTCGCCGGCCCCTAGATGGAACGAGTTGCACAGTGACAAAGGTTGTACTGATCCATGGAGCTTGGCACGGAGCTTGGTGCTGGGACGGCGTCGTCGCCGAGTTGCAGCATCGCGGTGTCGAGGCGACAGCCGTCGAACTGCCACTGACCGGCTTTGCCGAGGATGTTGCCGCAGCTCGCTCAGCGATCCAGGCTGCGGGAGGCGACGCGATCGTCGTCGGGCACTCCTACGGTGGGCGGGTGATCACCCAGGCTGCGACCGGCCTTCCTGTGACCCGGCTCGTCTATGTCGCGGCGTTTCTCGGTGATCCGCGCGATGAGGACGTGCCGGCGACAAGCAGCCTCCTCAGCGCGTCACTCCTCATCGACGGACTGGAGCTGAGGGTGGATCCCCAGGCGGCCGCCGCCGTGTTTTACGGCGACGCCGACGCGCAGGCGGCCACCGCCTGGGTCGCGCGCCTGCGCCCCATGCCGCTGGAGGGCCCCAGCGTGTCGGACGCCGAAGCTGCGTGGCGCTCGATTCCGAGCATCTACCTCGTGTGCACGAACGACCAGGCTCTGCCGCCGGTGTCGCAGCGCAAGATGGCAGCGAACGCATCCGAGGTCATCGAGTGGCCCACGGACCACGCGCCGTTCCTGACGCGTCCGGCTGAACTCGCGGAACTGATCGTCGGAGGTACGCCTGACGGTCGCGGCCGCCGCTGAAAGCAGCGTGGTGGCACAACGAACGCAGTGGTGGGGGCGATTGCCGACGTAGCGACTTCTGCGCAGTTGTGGCCACACGAACGTCCCCGGCTGTCCGGCGGCTTCGGCCTCCCACTAGAGGCCAACTCCGTTCCCGGCACGCGTCGTGGTGTGCTTCGTGCTCGCCCTGGCCTTCTTAGCTGGCACTTTCGTAAACACAGCGGCAGCGTCTGCACGTTCGATCGCCCCTTGGTTCGCACGGCGGCCCTCGTGGAGTGCGGGCACACGGGCTCTGGTGGGCTCGGTCTTCGGAGCCGATGACGTCGATGAACTCACTTACGCGTTAGGCCTGTTGGTACACCTGCATGCATCGATGACGCTCCTGCCGACCGACGCCGACTACTACGCGCCCAACTTCTTTCGGGCAGTGCAGGACACTGGGGCCCGTTCCGTGCCGCGCTCCAGCCGCAAGTGGCGCCCGACTGTACGCCGCCGCTGCCCGGCAGCTCCTACTTCACCGCGATCCTGCCGCGCCGCCACCGAGCCAGGGACGACGGGTACGGTCGGCGCCCACGCGGACAACGCGGCCTGTGAAAGATCCACGCGTCCCTGTAACGCGAGACGCTCCCGGGCACCCGTGCCTACGGCGAAGCCGACACAAGAAGCGAACGCCGACGCCCGCCTCCCCAGCCCCACACGGTGACGCACTGTGCACTTCCAGCGGTGCTGCTCTTGTGTGTGGGCGGCTGCGGCGAGGGACCGGAGCGTCGCGGTGGCCCACTCGGTGATCTATTCGGCGTCGCCGCCAGCTTGTGAGGCGGGTTCCGTGTGCGCGGCGCTGGGGGCCCTCTTCAACAGAATGACCGCAGTGCGGGACACGCCTGTCCCGTTTAGCGGTCATCCACCCTTGACTTGCTGGACCCCCTCGGCTTCACTTGTCCTATCGAGCGACATTGCAGTCCTATTATTCAGGACATAACAGCGGGCTTGGTGAGGAGGTCATGCACGATGAGAGACGTTGCAGGCAAGGTCGCGTTCGTTACCGGAGCGGCCAGTGGCATCGGTCTGGGAATAGCCCGAGCCTTCGCGGAAAGCGGTATGAAGGTCATCGTCACTGACGTCAGTGAGGACCACCTGGCCAAGGCCCGCGACCTGTTGACGCAGGCTGGCGGCTCCTTCCACTTCATCCCTCTGGACGTAACCGATCGCATCGATTGGCAGCGGGCGGCGGATGAGGCTGAGCATGTGTTCGGGTACGTCCATGTCCTGGTGAACAACGCGGGGATCAGTTCGCTCGGGCGGATCGCGGAAGCGGGCTACGACGACTGGGACCGGATTCTCGGGGTCGACCTCGGTGGGGTCGTGAACGGCGTGCAGGCTTTCCTGGGCAGGATGCTCGCGCACGGCCAAGGCGGCCACATCATCTCCACGGCGTCCATGGCGGCGCTGACGCCCTTGAACATCTCCGGGATCTACTCGGTGGCCAAGCGCGGAGTGCTGGGCATGATGGAGGCCCTGCGCGCCGAACTGCTCGATTCAGACATAGGCGTATCGGTTCTCTGTCCGGGCCTGACACGCAACAACACCTGGGGGGACCGCTCCCCCCTGCCGTCAAACAGCCCAGGTGGCCCGCCGCTGCCGTCGCGGGGCTCGCCGATGGATGCGGGGATGGAGGCCGTCGAGGTCGGGCGCCGAGTGCTCGAGGGAATGCGTCGGAACGACATGTACGTACTCACCCACGCCGAGTTCCGCGAGGATATCGCGCGGTATTTCGATCCTCTGCTGACGGCCTGTGAGGCAGCGCCCGACCGCGCGCTGCCGGGCGGCGGTCCGCCGCCTGACCTGTGGGGCGCTGTCTACACAGCGCAGGGGCGGACCGGAAACCGCGGTCCGGTCGGGGAGGGAGACTGAGATGCGGGACCTTTCGGGAAAGGTCGCGTTCATCACCGGGGGCGCCTCCGGTATCGGGCTCGGCATGGCGAAGGCGTTATCCCGAGCCGGCATGAAAGTGGTCGTCGTCGATATCAGGGACGACCATCTGGCGGCGGCCGAAGAGACTCTGGCGCGAGGTGGAGCGGAGTTCCACCTCATCAAATTGGACGTGGCCGACCGTGAGGCCTGGTCCAGGGCGGCCGATGAGGCCGAGCGGGTCTTCTCCCGTATCCACGTGTTGTGCAACAACGCGGGAATCGGCGTCCTCACTCCCATCGCACAGGCCACCTGGGAGGACTGGGACTGGTTGCTGGGGGTCAATCTCGGCGGCGTCATCAATGGTGTCACCACTGTTCTGCCGCGAATTCGTGCGCACGGGGAAGGCGGCCATGTGATGGCAACGGCCTCGCTCGGCGGTATCACGGTCGCCGGTGACGGCGGAGTCTATTCCACCGCCAAATTCGGTGTCGTCGCGATGATGGAGTGCCTGCGCGAGGACTTGGCGGCCGAGGACATCGGGGTCACGGTCCTCTGCCCTTCGGCGGTCAACACGAACATCCACGATCACGGCGACATGCGCCCGGAGCGATACCGGGTCGACAGTTCCGACCTCGGGCCGCACGACGCCGGCCCGGACCCTGAGATGTTGAAGGGCATGCTCGCGTCGTTCGGCAGCGATCCGTTGGAGGTTGGCCGTCAGGTACTACACGCCATCCGCCACGACGAGCCCTACGTGTTCACCGAACGCATGGCCAAGGGCCTGATCGAACTCCGGCGGGAGGCGCTCCTCGCCCTGATACCGGATGAAGAACCCGATCTCGAACGCCTCGCGGCCGACAGGGCGATGCGCCGCGCCCTCACCGAATTGTTTGGCTGAAGCACCGGTCCGTTCTCGCCGACCCTGCTCTCGGTCTTCTCGTGTCGGGCTTACACGCGCGACAACCAGTAATCGATTTCTCGGAGGCAGCAGCATGCACATAGGAATAGCCACAGGTCTTCAGCACTATGGTCCGGACGGCGAGGAGGCCGACTACCCGGACGGCCAGTTCATACGCGAGGAGGTGGAACGGTGGGTGCTCGCGGAGGAGTTGGGTCTGGACTCGGTCTGGCTCACTGAGCACCACTTCACCCGCCACTCCCTCGCTCCGGACCCTCTGATGTTCCTGTCCTATCTCGCCGGCCGCACGCGGCGGATCCGGTTGGGTACCCAGGTGCTCGTCCTGCCCTGGCACGACCCGGTCCGTCTGGCCGAACAGATCATCACCCTCGACGAGGTGTCCGACGGCCGGGCGATCATCGGACTCGGGCGTGGCATGGCGCCGCGCGAGTACAAGGGCCTGCGCATTGACCCGGAGGCAGCGCGACAGCGCTACGACGAGATGCTGCAGCTCCTCGTGGACGGACTGGAGACGGGCGTGATGGAGGGCGGCGAGTTCTTCCAGCAGCCGCGGGTGGAGCTGCGCCCGCGACCGGGCCGTTCGTTCAAGGGGCGGTTGTTCGCGGCCCTCGGCTCTCCCGACAGCCAGCGCCAGGCCGGCCGGCTGGGACTGGGGCAGCTGACGACCACCACACTTCCGTTCAAGGTGCCCGAAGGCGGGCTGCCGATCGACAGTTACCTGAACGCATGGCGGGAAGCGCACGCCCCCGACAACAAGCCTCCGGCGCCTTTCGCCTCAAGCATCATCGTGGTGGACGAGAGCGCGGACCGTGCGCAGGAGATCGCCCGCCTGTACGGGGGCAACGCGCAGCGCGTCGGCATCTGGCACTACCAGATGCGTGGCCGTCCGGCCTACGGGCCCATCCCGGCGATCGAGACCGACGAGGACGTGGAGCGCATGGTGGACGGCTTCGTCTCGCAGATCATCGCGGGTACCCCGGACCAGGTGCTGAAACGACTGGAGGAGACGCGCGACCAGATCCATCCGCAGGGAATGTTCCCGCAGCTGTTCTTCGGCGGGATGCCTCACGATGAGGCGGTGCGTAACATGCGGTGCTTCGCCGAGCACTGCGTGCCGGAGATCAAGAGCTGGCCGGCGTGCAGCAGCATCGACGGGGATGCCACGGAATCCGCGGCGGTCGCCAGTGAGGCCGGTGTGCGATGACTACATCCGAACCGGTCCAGGTGAGCGGGCTTGACGGGACGTTGTTCCGAGCGGAAGCCATCGCGCCCGAAACAGCCGAGTTCAACCTGCGACTTCGCGAGCTGGTGAAGGGCGGGCCCGGTCCCGAGGCGGGGGGCGGCATTCCGATGCCTCCCACACAGCCTTCGGAGCGGGCACGCACCATCCGGATAGCGGGGCGGGGCGGTCACGAACTGGCTTTGCGGGTCATCGCTCCGGACCGCCCCAAGGGCGTCTACCTGAACTTCCACGGCGGCGGGTTCGTCAGTGGCAGCGCGGCGCAGTCGGATCAGGAGCTGGAGCGGATCGCGCGGAACACCGGGCTCGCCTGCATCGATGTGGACTACCGGCTGGCGCCCGCGCACCCTCACCCCGCGGCATGGGATGACGCCGAGTCCGCGGCGCTGTGGCTGATCGAGAATGCGAAGTCGGAGTTCGGCACCGATGCGCTCGCGATCGGTGGCCTGTCGGCGGGCGCGACACTCGCGGCCTCCGTCCTGGTCCGGCTGCGCGAGCGCCTTGGGTCCACCGGGTTCCAGGCGGCGAACCTGGTCTTCGGGAATTTCGACCTCTCGATGACCCCGAGCCAGACCCTGCTCGGCGCCAACGCGCTGCCGGTTTCGGTGGACATGATCCGAGCGTGCACGAACGCGGTCGCGCCCCTGAGCGAACAACGCCAGGATCCGGATCTGTCGCCTCTGTTCGCGGACCTGCGGGATCTTCCGATGGCGTTGTTCACGGTAGGCACTCTGGATCCGTTCCTGGACGACTCGTTGTTCATGCACGCCCGCTGGATCGCGGCCGGCAACGAGGCCGAAATAGCTGTCTATCCCGGCGGCGGGCATGTCTTCACCGCAGCCCCCATCCCTCTCGCGGACCAGGCGAACGACCGCATCGATGCCTTTCTCCGCCAGGTCGGGCGCGGGCCGGAGGCGCCTGCCCCCGAAGTCCGTCGGCAGTGACCACATCGCTGTTGACGAGCCCAGGGCAGCCAACGACGAGCGCCCTGGGCAGGCTGTCCGGGCGAAGTCACCCTTCTGCTCATCGAAGTGAGCGTGGAGAGCGGCAGTGGCTGCCTGGCCCGGCTGCTGACGCGGGGACCGGTCCCGCGCTCAGTAGCAGGGCCAGGCCCTCATGGGCGCCCGCGACAGGGCGGGGAAACGAGCACTCGGAGGTGTAGTGATGACGGCGATTTCCACGACGAGCAGCTCTGAGAGCAGCTTTGATTCGGGCTACCTGTCACGGATGTTCCGCGACGCGATGGCCCAAGTCGTCACGCCGGTAACGGTCGTGACGGGAATCCAGGAGGGAGTTCCGCACGGTACAACGGTCAGCGCGTTCGCGTCCCTGTCGCTTTCCCCTCCGATGGTTCTCGTCTCCCTGGACCGGACGAGTGAGCTGTTGAGCATCGTGGGTCGGTCCGGCCGGTTCGGCGTCAACGTGCTGGGCTCGGCGCACTCGGATGTCGCCCTGCGCTTCGCCCGCAAGGGCGGGGCCGCCAAGTTCGCGGACACCCGATGGCTGCTCGACCATGGACTGCCGCGACTACCGAACGCGCTCGGCTGGCTGGCGTGTGAGACCGAGTCGATGGCCGACGGCGGGGACCATATGGTGCTGCTGGGCAAGGTCCTGCACGCCGACCATCGCGACGGCGCGCCCTTGACTTACTACGCGCGAAGGTTCGGCACCCACACGGTGCTGGACGGCGACCCGTGATCGTGGAGGAACCGGAGTGAACTCCGCCCAGATGGCGCCGAAGGTGGCTCGGCTCGTCGCGGAACGTAGTGGTGTCGCGCTGACCCGACGGGCGAGTGAGCTTCAGGCGGCTCGGCCGATCGCACATCGCGTCCTGGCCAACTGCGTAGCCATCCGCTATGCACGCCACGGGAACGTCGGTAGCCGCTGTGCCGCGGGCCCGGCGCTGTACGAGGTGCCGCTGTGGATGGCCTCGGCGTGGCCGTCCACCGATACCGCCCTGCACGGCAGATGGCCACAGCGCATGACCTGGGCCCGACTCCACGCACGGGGCCTTCTGCGCACCGTTGAACGCGTCTCCTGCAGGGCACGCGGCGTTCTGCCTGTGGGTCAATGAAGTGATCGGCAGGCCTGCCCCTCGGGACTGGTACGCCCGCACGTTCAGCCAGCCCTGGTGCTCACCCGTGGCCGTCGGGATATGGGTTGACAGGCCGGTCAAAAGTTGAGGCTGAGGCGGGGTCAGGTCAATGGTTCTGTCGTTTCCCCTTGGGTTCTGTGTGACTGGAGGAGTCGTGACGTGGGCAGGCCGGGCATGGGTCTGCGCCGGGTCGTATCCCGGGGTGGATGCGACCCGGCGCGGTGACGGGAGCCGAGCTGTATGACGGGAGGTCGGTTCCGGTCACGTCAGGGGTGTCACCGGTGGTGAGGTGACGTCAGGTAGTGCTGCCTGAGGAGTTCCCTGCCGTAGTCGTTGCCGTTGGGGGTGCGGATGATGGAGTGGACGTGCTTCTGCGTCGCGCCGCTGCCCTGCGTGGCGCCGTAGGCGCCGGCCAGCGGGCCCGGAGCTTGGCAGTCGACCTCGACCCAGACGACGGGGCTGTGGACGCGGACGTAGAAGGCGGAGTCGTCGGCGATGCCGCCGGCCCAGGTGACGTAGGTGTCGGAGATGTGCTGGGCGACCTCCGACATCCGTACCTTCGCGGTGTCCGCCTTGGCGCGGCCCACGAACGCCTCGACGATGCCGAGGAGCTTCTTGCGCTGGGCGGCGGTCAGCTTGCTGCCCTTCAGGCCCGTGTACTCCTGGACGGTGTTGTCGGAGAAGGCGCCGGCCTTCATCGATTCGTTGGACTTGGTCGTCGACTCGATCGCGACAGTCTGCTGGTCCGCGGTGAGGGAGTTGATGAAGGCCAGTGACGCGACGACCTCCTCGTGGCAGACGGTGACCGTCTCGCCGTCGATCTCCATCGAGGTCGGTTCCGAGCCCCAGAAGCAGGGGCTCATGACGACCTGGCTGCCGAGGACGAAGTAGTTGATGACGAGGTGGTGGCCGTCGAACTGGAAGCCCCAGGGCTCGGTCGCCGACGGGGTGCCCATCACGGTCCAGTAGTAGGCGTCCTCGTTGAAGGAGTTCGTGTTGCCGATCGCCTCCCCGGCCGCCTGGTTGATCTTCCGGATCTTCTCGGTGGTCTCGAGGCCGTCGGCGCTGAGCGCGGCCTTCAGCAGGGCGGTGCCGAGGGCCTTCTGGTCGTCGCTGAGGTCGGCGAGGGACACGCCCTGGCGCTCGTAGGAGTCGATGTTGCTCCACAGCCGCCACTCGGTGGAGTGGATGGTGAACTGCGTGGACGTCTTCTGGTCGTCGGTGAGGCCGGCCAGGAAGGCGTTCGCGGCCGCGATGACGGGGGCGGTGGCGACCTTCGTGGAGTGGATCGTGAACAGGTCGTCGATCCGCTTGCCGTCGGTGGTGAGGCCGAAGAAGTCCTCGGTGATCGTCTGGTTGCCGGGGCCTCCGGCACCGCTGCCCGGTCCGCCGCTGGGGGCACCGCTCGGGGCCGCGGAGGCGTCGGTGGTGACGTCGTCGGCCATCGCGGCCCAGGCGCCGGCGCCACCCATGGTCACGACGGCTGTGGCACCGCTGGCGAAGAAGACCTTCCGCATGAAGTTACGGCGGCTCGCGTGAGCGCGGCGGCCGGACTCGGACTGCGGCTCCTCGGCGGTCGGCTCCCCGGTGTCGAGCTCGGTCATCGTCGCTCGTTCCCTTCGTCATGGGCGCGTCCACGCTGGACGGCCGTCGGCGATCACTGTGGAGGACCGAACTGAGGCTCACCTGAAGCGGTGGGCGACATCGTCGGCGGAGCACCTGAGCGGACGGCTGGAGAGTGGCTCTGAGCTGGGTTTCTGTGGAACCGCTTAGAGTCCTTGACCGGGACGGGAACCGCCCTCGGGAGCGGCGTCGGCGCGAGGCAGAGTCACCGTGAACTCCGTGTCTCCCGGTTCGCTCTCGACGTGGATGCGGCCTCCGTGTGCCTCCGAGACAGCCGCTGCGATGGCCAGGCCCAACCCCGAGCCGCTCTCCGAGCCGAGCGCGCGGGAACGGGAGGCGTCACCCCGGGAGAAGCGATCGAAAACCGAGGGGAGGAGGTCCGGTGGGATGCCGGGACCGTTGTCCTGGACGCGGATGACGCATTCTTCCTCGGTCGTTTCCACGCTGACGGTGATCTTCGTGCCTGCGGGCGTGTGCAGGCGGGCGTTGGCCAGGAGGTTGGCCACCACTTGGTGGAGCCGGGACTGATCGCCGATGACCGAGGCGTGGCCGTCCGGTAGGCGTAGCGCGAGGCGCCAGTCGTGGTCGGCTCCGGCCGCCCGCGCGTCCCACACCGCCTCGGCGACCAGGGTTGCGAGGTTCACCTCGGTCGACAGCAGCGGTCGCCCCTCGTCGAGGCGGGCGAGCAGCAGAAGGTCCTCGACCAGTCCCGTCATGCGCGCCGACTGGGCGGTGACACGCTGCCAGGCGAGTTCAGGGGGGATCTGCTGGTCTCCGTGGTTCATGAGCTCGGCGTATCCGGCGATCGAGGCGAGCGGGGTGCGCAGTTCGTGACTGGCGTCGGCGAGGAGACGCCGCATGCGTTCCTCGGTGCGCTGACGCTCGCCGAGCGAGGACTCGACATGGTCGATGAGACGGTTGAGCACCACGCCGACCTGGCCGGCCTCGGTACCGGGGTCGGTGTCCGACGTCGGGACACGGGTGAGCCCGGCGACTTCGCCGCGGTCCAGCGGCACCCGGGCGACTTCGGCGGCGGTGGCGGCGACCCGGCCGAGAGGGCGCAGCTGGCGTCGGATGACTGTCGTGGTGGTGGCGGCCGCGGCCGCCAGGCCGATGGAGGCGATGACGGTTTCGACGATGACCAGACGGTCCAGGACGCGCTGTATGCCGGCGGTCGGGAGCCCGGCCAGAACGGGTTCGCCGTCCCCGCCGATGGCGGTCACTCGGTAGGTGCCGAGGCCGGGGATGGTGCGGGTGTGCAGTGATCCGTTCGGGAGGATCCCGTCCAGGGCCGCACGCTGGGCCGCGGTGAGCATCCGCTGGTGTCCGTCCTCGGTCACCCGCTCGGCGGCGACGATCCGATCGTCGACGAACCGGGCCGCGACGGTACCCGTGGGCTGTCCGCGCTCGTTGAGGAAACCCAGGTCCGTGGCGTCGCCCGGCCGGTGCTGCAACCCGCCCTGGCTTCGCTCGGCGGCGTCCGTGACGCGCTGGTCCAGATCTTCGTAGAGATAGACCTGCTGGACGGCCACCGTGGTGAGTGCCATGGCCCCGCAGACGACGGCCATGGTCACGGACACGAAGAGCACCAGGCGGAACCGCAACGAGTGCCTTCCCAGGCCGGGGCGGGACCGGCCACCCGTGCGGCGCAGGAGGCTTCTCATGCTCTGTTGTCCGCGGCTCTGATCGAGTAACCGACGCCGCGCACGGTGCGGATCATCGGGGCCCGCCCTTTGTCGATCTTCGAGCGGAGCCCGTAGATGTACACCTCGACCAGGTTTCCCTCGCCGTCGAAGGAGGCGTTCCAGACGTGGTCGAGGATCTGTGTCTTGCTGAGCACCTGGTGGGGGTGGTCCATGAGGAAGCGGAGCAGGTCGAACTCCTTGGCGGTGAGCGGGATCGGTGTGCCGCCCCGCTGTACCTCGTGGGTCTTCTCGGCCAGTACGAGGTCGCCCAGCACCCGTACGGACTCGTCATGCTCGGACGTTTCGGGGTGTCCCGCACGACGGAGCAGCCCGCGCAGGCGGAGCATGACCTCCTCCAGTGAGAACGGTTTGGTCACATAGTCGTCCGCGCCCGTGGACAGTCCGTCGAGCCGGTGTTCGAGCGCGTCCCGGGCGGTGAGCATCAGCACGGGCAGTCGGTGGTGCTCGCTCCGGAGATGGCGCAGGACCTGAAGGCCGTCCATGCCGGGCAGCATTCCGTCGAGGATGACGATGTCAGGGGCGCAGTCCCGTGCGATGCGCAGCGCGCTGTGCCCGTCCCGCGCAGGGAAGGGTCGCCATCCGGCCGCGGTCACGGCCGCGGACAGCAACTCGGTCAGTTCGGGCTCGTCGTCGACGATCAGCACGCGAACCGTGCCCTCGCGGGTTCCTGAGGTGCCAGACATGGTTCGACATTGTGGCAGCACTCGGTCGATCGGCCGGCGGCCGGTGAGCCGGACCACGCCTGCTCGCGCCGCTGCGCTACCCCGGCCAGTACGTCGATGCGGAAACGGGGCTGCACTACAACAACCGCTACTACGACCCCGACCTCGGCCGCTACACCACACCCGATCCTCTGGGACTGGCCCCAGCCGTCAACCACTACACCTACGTCCCCAACCCCTTCACCCTCGCCGGCTGCACGGCCGATCCGACCTGGGCGGGCGGGTCACCTTAACCCGCGACGAGCACGGGCGCCCCTACGAGATGAACGCCGTCATCACCAGGGACATGCTCGACGAGGGCACCCACGCCAGGAACTCGCTGGAGCCGCCCGGCTTCCTCGGCGGCGACTACAACCAGGCCCGCGGCCACCTGCTGGCCCGGATGCTCGGCGGATCCGGCGACACCCTTGTCAACACCCGAACCAAGAAGATCATGCGGCAGATGCACGGCCGAGCAGGATTCGACCTCCTCCGTCACCGCATCCTCCTGCAATAAGGAGAACGCACCGTCACCACCCACTACGGAACAGAGCCGAACGTCTTACAGTCCCCCCTGGCTGCGTCCAGCCCTGGTGAGGCACGTATCGGCTGAGCCGAACCCGCCCTGCGCCGCTTGAGGAAGCGTCAGGGCGCGGTGCAGGTGTTGGTCATGGTGCCGAGTCCCTCGATGGTGGAGCACAGCACCCCGCCGGGGGCCATGAACCGGGGAGGCTTACAGGCGAGGCCGACACCTGAGGGGGTGCCGGTGAAGATCAGGTCCGCCGGCAGTAGTTCGCACACGCCGGACAGGTAGCTGATCAGGGTAGGGATGTCGAAGATCAGATCGCGAGTGCGGCCTTTCTGGACGGTGTCACCGTCATAGGTGGAGGACAGCGCGAGATCGGATGGGTCATCGAGTTCGTCGAGAGTGGTCAGCCAGGGGCCGATCGGGCTGAACGCCTTGTGGCTCTTGCCGAGACCGAACTGCGGAGGGGTTCCGCTCAGCTGCTTGGTGCGCTCGGAGATGTCCTGCCCGACACAGAACCCGGCGACATGGTCGAAGGCCTTGTCAGCGGGGATGTCGCGGCCGCCTTCGCCGATGACGACGACGAGTTCGAGCTCCCAGTCACAGGTATCGGTAGGCAGCGGTATCTTCGCGGCGGGCCCGGCCAGGCTGGAGGGGAACTTGGTGAAGACCAGCGGTGCCTCGGGGACGGGCGTGTCGGTCTCGGCGGTGTGGTCGACATAGTTCAGGCCGATTGCGAAGATCTGCCGCGGGTCGGTGACGGGAGGGCCGAGCCTGCTGGCGTCGGCTTTCAGCGTGGCCAGTGTCGTCCTGGTGTCCGGCTCAGGGCGGGTGGCGGCGAGCCAGCGGCGGATCTCCCTGATCCGGGAGACGACCGCGTCCGGCGAGGCAGAGAAGTGGCCGCCGGAGGCGGTGTGCAGGTCGATGACGCCTTCGGGCGTGACAACCACGGCGCGCCCGTCCAGGTTGGCGAGTTTCATGGGGGCCTTTCGGAAGAGGAGGGCCGGCGGCGTGGACCTGCCGCGGCCCTGGAGTGGGCAACGAGATCTACGACTTGGTTCGCGGCAGGAGCTCCTGCCGCGAACCAAGTTCCGGATCACGCCGAGGTCAGAGGGACCGGACCGTGCTGGGTGCGGAGTCGGCGAGGCTCATCCGTAGACCGGCGACGAGTTCGCGGACCAGGGACTCGACACCGTCGGAGGAAGCGGTGCCGAACACGTGGAAGTCGGGGCGGACCAGGATCACGTCACGGTCCCACTCGTCGAACCACTCGCCGTACACGTCCTCCACGTCGGTCACCGGTGCGTCCGGCCCGATGTGAACGGCGACGCCCCCGAGCCGTTCCCAGGCCTCGCGGGTCATGGGCGACAGCGATTCCATGGGGTCCCCGGCACGGCTGAGCAGCACATGCGCGCCCGCGCCGAACACGTCGTCGAAGCGGCCTTCGCGACCCTTGGTCCGCACGAGTCCCTGACGGCCCAGCCATCCAGCGTGCGGGTCGTCCGCGGCCAGCGACTCCGTGCCCATTCGCCACCCCGTCATCTCCGGCGCCTCGACGCGCTTCTCCCTGAGCAGCGCGTCCCGCTCGGCGCACGCCTCGGGGTCGATCAGGCAGAGGAAGCCGCCGACCATGACGGCGTCCGAGATGAGCCGGCTCACATGGGGAATGCGCTCGCGGGCGTAGTCGTCGAGGGTGTCCGCGGGCGCCAGCCCGCGCAGGACCAGGTCCAGACGCCAGGAGAGGGTCGCGACGTCGCGGATCCCGGAGTTCATGCCCTGCCCCAGGAACGGTGGCGTCAGATGGGCGGCGTCGCCGGCCAGCAGGACCCGTCCCTGCCGCCATTGCTGCGCCCAGCAGGCACGGAAGGTGTACGCCGCGTAACGCACCAGGTCCGCGTTCGTCTGATCCACGCCGCGCTCGGCGAGGAGTCGCCACACCGTCTCATCGGTGGCCATCTCCTCCTTCCGCTCCCCGGGCAGCAGCATGAACTCGAGACGGCGTCGTCCCGGCCCGGACGGCACCGAGGTCGTGGGACGCGGCGGGCCGAGTACCTGCCCCATGTACGGGATCCAGTCCCGTTCCACCGTGGGCTTGAGGTCGACCACCAGCCAGTCGGAGGAGAACTGGAGGTCGCCGTCCAGTGGGATGTCCATCAAATTCCGGACGGTACTCTGCGCTCCGTCGCAGCCGACGACGAACCGGGCGGTGTGCGTGACGTGGTCCGCCCCGGTGCGGGGGCCGCCGAGCTCGTCGGACGGGGCGAAGCGAACCCCTACGGCGTCCTCGATCTCCTCCAGCCCGGTCACCACCTGGCCCCTGACCAGCTGGATCCGCGGATGCGCTCTAACCTGTTCCTCCAGGACCGCCTCGAGATCCGGCTGGTTGAACGTTGCGTCGGGCCCCTCCGAGCGTCGGGGAAGCGGGACGGTCTGTGAGAGGAGGACCTCTCCCTCGGCGGTGACGTAGTCCAAGCTGTGGTTCTGCCCGTTCCATTCGAGGTGGGGCTTCAGCGGCTCGGAGGCCCCGGCCATGTGCAGCACGCGCAGCGACTCACGGCTGATGCCCACGGCCCGGGGGAGCGGGTAGGCGGAGGGCCGTCGCTCCACCACGAGAACCCGATGCCGATTGCGGGCCAGTAGCAGGCTGAGGGTGAGCCCCGTGGGCCCCGCGCCCACCACGATCACGTCGGCAGACTCCGCTACCGAGTCGGCGAGCAACCCCAGTTGTCCGTTGTTCTTTTCCATGGCGACTCCAATGGGTCGGTTGGTCACCAGGCTTGAGACGGCCCGACCAGGTCGATCCGCTCGGCCGGGAACAGGTCGCTCACGTCAGACGACCGCCAGTCCAGGTCCACCGGGTGGGCGACCTCGGCGAAGGTCAGGGCGAGGTCGAACAGCGCCCGCTCCTGGGGGGGCAGGTCGTCCACCGGAAACTGGTTCAGATGGGCGACGATCGCGTCGATGCGCGGCAGCAAGGCGTCGTAGAAGGTCCGCAGCTCCGGCATGTCGGCGGCGGCCATCGCACGCATCCTGGACTGCTGGCCGGTCAGCCGCCACCGGTCCAGGAACGGCGCGAGGTCGGAGAATCCGTCGGGAAGCTCGTTGTGGAGTTCCATCACCGCGCTCCGATCAGCTCGTCGATGATGGCGTAGCGGTGCTGCAGGGCGAACTCCTGCAGGGAGAGGTTGATGCTGTCGATGGCGCCCGACTCCAGGCCGCGCTGTACGTCCTCCATGGCCGACAGGTCCTCACGGGCGACGGTGTACTGCAACCCGCGCGTGTAGGCCTGGGCCAGCCGGTCTCCCGCATGCCGGGCCGTGCGGGCATAGAGATCGAAGATCAACCGCGTGTTCTCCCGGTCGATGGGCCAGACGGTGACCACGCTGTACCAGTGCGGGCCGTTGAGGATGGCGACGTTGGGGAAGTACTGGACAATGTCGAAGAACCACGGCTGACTGCGCGTCCGGTTCACCCCGGGCGGCAGCAGGCTGAAGTCGGTCTCCACCGCGGGCGTGAGCTTGCGGCCCTGCGCGAACAGGGCTCGTTCGGCAGGCGGCCCCAGGTACTCGGGATTGGCCGGGGTGACGACGCGGATGTGCCGGTCGTAGACGTCGATAAGGGGCGTATGGCGCATCGGGTTGTCCTTGCCGGCCAGCTTGGGCTGGGTGCGCCGGTGCAGGAAGACTGTGTGATAGCCCTCCGAGAAGGAGTCCATCGCGATGTTCCAGTTGGCCCGGACGTCGGCGGAGAAGGTGCCGATCTTCTCCATCTCGGTGTAGTAGCCCTCGAATCCGTCGGCGAGTTCGCCCAGCCACTCGGTGAGCCCGACCCCGTCCTCGCCGCCGAAGTACATGAAGATCAGTCCCGCCCACACCTCGGTCCGTACCGGGACCAGCCCCGTCTTCGCCTTGTCCACGCTGAGGAACTGACCCTCGTCGGGAACCGACCGCAACGAGCCGTCGGCGCTGTAGGACCAGCCGTGCAACCAGCAGGTGTGCGAGCTTGAGGTGCCGGCGGCCCACCCGCACTCGGTGGGCACGACCTTCTTGCCGCGATGACGGCACACGTTGTGGAAGCCCCGGATCACCCCGTCCTTGCCGCGCTTGACCAGCACAGAGGTTCGGAAGGTGGGGATATCCCGGACGAGGAAGCTTCCCGGCCTCGGCAGCTCGTTGGCGTTGCCGATCAGGAACCAGGACGGCCGGAAGACCTTCTCCAGTACCGCGTCGTAGTAGCCCTGCGTCAGCTTGTCCCGGACCGTCACCACGTCACGGAGCCGCGGGGGCGGCGCAGCCCCGGGGACGGAGCTGACGACAACATCGGACATGTTCACTCCCGTGAAATAGGATTCAAATCTCGTTTAACAGGACACTACTTATGAGGCGTCGGCCCTGGCGCCCTGGGCTTGCGGTCCCCGCCCTCGCGCGGCAACCACTGCCGACAGGTCGGGTCAAGCCGCCGCGGTCTCAGGCTGCGGCGGGTCGCCGGCCGGGCCGTGGTGCCCCCAGGCGCTGATGCGGTCGTAGGTCAGGACCTTCCAGGTGTCGTCCACCTCGGCCCCGCCGAACCCGAACTCCATGTGGAAGCCGGCCGGAGTGACGCTGTAGAAGCCGAAGGTCCGGTCGTTGGCATGCTTGCCCAGCTCCATGGCGATCGGTACCCCGGCAGCCTTCGCGCGGTCGTAGGCGAGACCGACGTTGTCCTGGGAGACGGTCTCGACCATGATGTGATTGAGGGTCTGCGGAAGCGTGACCGGCAACTCGATCAGGGCCAGCGAGTGGTGGCGGCGGTTGCAGTGGTAGAAGCTGCCCCGGACGACCATGCCGTGCTGCTCGACCACAAGGGTGTCGCTGAGGGTCAGGCCGAGGGCTTCGGCCGCGAACTTGTCGGCGGCATCGAGGCCTCCGTTCGCGGCGGACACGAAGTACACGACGTGCCCGAGTCCCTTGTTCTCGGTGACGAACCCGCCGGGCACCAGCTCCGACTCGAACGGGGTCTTCGCGTCGGCGAGGCCCCAGGCGAACTCCAGCACCGCTCCCCACGGCGCGCGGGTGCGGACGAGACCTCGCACCCGGCGGGACTCCCGCTCTTCGTCCGTGCCCTGGATCACCTCCGCGCCGGAGGCCGTGAGCGTCTCCACCGCCTCGTCGAAGTCGGCCTCGCTGTGGGCCACGAATCCGGCGTATGCGGCGTCGTCGGCAGGGCCTTCGTGCACGATCAGCCGATGCGCCTTTCCGTCGAGGCGCCAGGTGGGGGCTCCCTCGGTGGTCGGCTCGCCCGACTTCAGGCCGAGGATCGAGCTGAGGTAACGGCCGAGCCCGGCCGGGTCCTTGACCTCCACCCCGACGTATCCCAGTTCCAGCGACTTCTCCATCGGTCCTCCTTGAAACCTCTCGGAGCCTCTCAAGTGATGTGGCGCCGCGCGTGAGCTTGCGAAGGAGCAAGCCCTGTATGCAGATATCTCTCCTCAGGATGCACCAGTGGGTCAATCGGGCAGCTAAAGACTGCAATGTTCCGGTAGCGCGGCACGGCCCGCTGGCACCATCAGGTATATCTGCATACAGTTATGCCGTCAACACTTCACCAAATGCTTATGCGCGAAGAATGTGGAGATGGCATGCCTAAGCACACAAAACGCGCAGGCGGGATATCTAGCACCCAGTAGGCCGCCTGGGGGTTCCACGCGACCGCCCGAAAGACTGCGAGCGCATCGCCGCGTAACCTGCATACAGATTCTGGCTTCATCCCAGCAAGCGCACGAGAACTGCCCGCCTTCCGGGCTAAGCTACATACACAAGTGTGGAGACAGAGGTTGAGAAGAAGGTGGGATCATGAGTCCGTCCGACGGTGGGTCGACGGCGGCGCCGGGCGTGGACGATGAACCCACTCAAGGCCACATCAACAACACGGCACAGGCCTACGCGCAGGTGCGGCGGGCCATCATGACGTCCGAGCTGCGTCCGGGCCAGATCATTTCGCAGGTCCGGCTGGCCGCACAGCTCAACATCAGCCGTACCCCACTGCGTGAGGCCCTCCGGCAGCTCCAGACCGAAGGGCTCCTCGAAGGGGACTTCAACCGGCGGGTCCGGGTCGCGCCCATGAGTATCGACGACCTGGAGCAGATCGCGGCAATGCGGATCACCTTGGAGTCTCTCGGCGTACGGTCCAGTGTTCCCCGCCTCACCCACGCGGACCTCGCGCGCGCGGAGGCGGCCTGCCAGGCCATGGACGAGTGCTACGCTGCCCGTTTCAGCGAGGGCCGGAACTTCCGCGACCCCCACCGCGTCTTCCACACCACGCTCTTCGGCCAGGTCGGATCCCGGATGCGCGCGCAGTTGGAGGATCTGTGGGACCACGCCGAGCGCTACCGGACCTTCTACTTCGAAACCGCCCCGAGCGTGGACACGATCGCCCACATCGGCCATGACGAGCATGCCGCCATCCTCGCCGCCGCTCAGCGCCGAGATGGGCAGGAGTGCGGCATCCTCATCGCCCGGCACCTCGCGCGGACGGCGCTGACCAGCCTCGCCAGAATCGACGCCGCTCATGATCCGTGGCTCGTCCGTGATGCCGTCCGCCTCGCCACCAGCGGCACGGCCACGAGTACGAAGGCGAACTGAGCGCCCTTAAGGTCAGCCGCAGTTCGGCGCGGCGCCGGTCTCCGTGTCCCCTCGCCCGTGATCTGCGTCTTCAAGGCGCCGACCACGCCGCGGGACGGCCTCGATCCCAGGCATCTCCGTCTGCTGCACCGAACCTGAGCCTGATCTTCCGCGTATGCGGCGCGCACCGCTCAGTGTGCGCCACCCCGATACGAGCCAGGAGGCCCGGCCATGCGCCTGGCGAACTACGACAATGGCTCTGTCCCGCGTGCCGCACTGCAAGTCGGCATAGGCACCGACCTGATCGACCTCGAGCGGGCAGCACTGTTGTACGGACGTGACGCGGCCTTCGCAGCGACACTGCGCGACGTGCACACGGCCCTGCGCGAGGGACTTGCCCTCAAGCCGGTCGCCGAGAACGCCGTGGACCGGATCGAGCAGTTGAGGGAGTTCGGCGCCCTGCACGCGCCGAACTCCGTAAGGCTGCCGGCGCCGGTTCCGGTCCCGCAGAAGTTCATCTGCCTGGGCCTCAACTACCACGACCATGCGGCCGAGGTGGGCGCTCCGATCCTCAAGGAGCCAATATTCTTCGCGAAGTTCGCCAACTCCCTGATCGGGCACCGCGAGACTGTGGTGCCGCCAAGGATCGCGACCTCGCTGGACTACGAGGCCGAGCCGGCCGTCGTCATCGGCCGGCCCCAGGCCTGGCGTCCCCGTGGAGCAGGCCCTGGACCACGTGGTCGGCGTCATGGTGCTGAACGACGTCACCGCCCGCGACCTCCGGTTCGCCAACCCCTTCGACACCCAGCAGCTCGCCATCCGGACCCGCGTCAACGGCGAGACGGTCCAGGGCTCCAGCACCAGTTCCATGATCTTCTCGGTGGCCGGGACCGTGTCGTTCCTCTCGCGGACCATGACCCTGGAGACCGGCGGCATCATCGCCACCGGCACCCCCGCCCGTGTCGGCGTCGCCCGCAAACCACAGCGGTTCCTCCAGACCGGGGACGTCATGGAAATCGACATCGAAGGTGTCGGAGTGCTGGCGAACCCCATCGGCGAGCCCGTCCAGCCCGTCGCGACCATCAGCCCGAGGTTTCAGGAGAGGCCAGCGCCCCCGGTCGCCGCGCCGATACCGAGGTCGACAACGTCCGGGGGTGGGCACCGGTTCGGCGTCTGGAAACACCACAACGACGTGGAGTCACGACGACACCTTCAACGGGCATCGCTTACAACGGAAGTGAGATCGAGTACGACGTAGCCATCGTGGGCTTCGGCCCCGTCGGCCAGCTGCTGAGTGCTCTCCTGGGACATGCGGGCCATCGTGTGGTGGTCTTTGAACAGCATCAGGAAATCTACAGTCCGCCCAGGGCGGTGCGCTTCGACGGCGAGGCCATGCGGACCTTCCAGTGGCTCGGCATCGTCGGGGAGGTCGAGCACGAGATTCTCCGAGTCGCACACGCGCAAATGTGGGGTACGGACGGGAAGCCCGTGATCGATCTCGCGGGCGTTCCCGGCGACGGTGGTGGGCACCAGTCCGGCTGGGCCAGGTCCTACGCCTTCTACCAGCCCGTCCTGGACGGCGCCCTCGACCGTGCGGCCCGGGCCGCGGCCTCCGTGACCGTGGAACGCGGATGGGCCGCCGAGGCACTGGTGCTGCACGACGGGTGGGCCGAGCTCGTGGCGCGCCGCCGGCCGGGCGAGGGCAAGGCCCCCGACCCCGCTGATCAGCCCAGGTCGGTCTCCGCGCGCTATGTCGTGGGAACCGACGGCGCCAACTTCTTCGTCCGGCGGACCTGTGGGATCGAACGCGTCGACCTCGGCTTCTCCGAGAGATGGATCGTCGCCGACGTGCGTCCGCACGACATGTCGGAGTTCGAGCAGCTGCAGATGGTCCAGTACTGCGACTGCACCCGTCCCACGACCATCGCACCCAACGGGTGCACCCACCGGCGCTGGGAGTTCGTGCTCCTGGAAGACGAGCGTGCCGAGGACTTCGTCGGCAACGAGGACCGGATCTGGGCGCTTCTCGCTCCGCACTGTCGCCGGGACCAGGGCATTCTGATCTGGCACACCGCCTACGCGTTCCGCTTGCTGCTCGCCGCTACCATGCGCGAGGGACGAGTACTGCTGGCCGGTGACGCGGCACACCAGATGCCCCCGTTCATCGGCGAAGGCATGTGCAGCGGTCTGCGGGACGCGGCGAACCTCTCCTGGAAGCTCGAGGTCGTCCTGCGTGGCCGTGCGTCCGACGCGCTGCTGGACACCTACCACTCCGAGTGTTTCACCCAGAACATGGCCGTCGTCGAGTCGGCCATGGCGATGGCGATGGGCAGGGTGTGCTGTCTGCTCGACCCGGGGGCGGCCGCGGCACGCGACGGATGCCGGGTATCGGAGCAGGCCTCTGCCACAGCTCCGACGACGCCCGACTCGCGGGCTCTCCGGCGGTGCAGGCCCGTCTCGACGGGCCGTGGGGAACGGCTTTGGCGGACGAGGCCCTGGGGACGGGCTTCGGTGTGCTGACAACAGTGGGCGACCCGGAGGCGATCCTGCCGACAGATCAGCTGGCCTTTCCGAAGTGGATCGGCGGGTACGCGGTGCCTCTCGACGGGGCTGCGCCGGGAGCGCCCCGGGACTCGGACGGACGGCTTGCCAACTGGCTCGCCGGCGCCGAGGCCGTGGCCACCCGACCGCACGGCTACACCTTCAGCAGCGTCCCGACGGTCGATCAACTGCCGTCACTGGTCGCGGAACTCCAGGGGGCAGAGGATTGGACGAGACAGTGAATGACGAATTGGATCATCTGGTCGGTACCTGGACCCTCGCGGGAGTCACCGAGTACAGCAGCGAGGGAACATCCAGAGAGCCGTACGGACAGCAGCCCAACGGGCAGTTGATCTACACCGCGGAAGGCTTCATGGCGGTCGTCATTCTGGCCGGCGGCGATGCCCCCGCGGTGAACTACGCTGGCGAGGTGAGCACCGACGGCATCGTCGTGTGTCATCACGTAAGAGTCGGCGCCCCGCCCTTCACCGGGGATCAGGTTCGCTTCGTGCGCTTTGACGGAAGTGATCGACTCGTGCTGGCCAGCGATCAGCCAGGCCGACCCCGTATCGAGCTCAGGTGGGTGCGGTCGCGAGCAGGGCGGCTGACAAGGGCTGTGGCGCAATCGAGATGACCTCTCGCCTCACCGAACCTGTGCTCCTGGGCCTGGCAGTCCTCGCCGTCGCAGCCGCGTCAAACCCTGACAGCCCTGCCCTGGCCAAGCGTGGCCCTGTGAACGAGACGACCGACCCAGTTCGTGGACATGCCGACCAGCGCCTGACGCGAGTCCGTCCAGGAAGTGTTTCGATCGGCAGCAGGGACCGCCTCACCAGCCGGGTCCGTTCCGCCGACCGCGGGGGGTTCCTCATGCGGATCGTCAACCCGCAGGGATCACTGATGGCGGCGGAAGCGATGGGCGCGGGGCGCGCGGCGGTTGAGTGTCCTGCAGAGCTCGGTGTCGGCAAGATCGGGGAAGGGCATGCCGGCGGCGCGGTAATGGGTTCGGGACTCCTGGAGGGTGTGGGGACGTCCTGCTGCCGGCCGGCGGCGCTGTAGAGGCGGGCAAGGAGGAAGCTGGTCTGAGCGGCGCCGACGTGGTCGCGAGGGCCGGTGAGGGCTTGTTCTGCCAGCGTGATGGCGTCGCTGAGGCGATGTGCCTCGGCGTATAGCAGGGCTTGCAGGGTCAGTGCCCTGCTGTGGCCTCGGTGGTCGCCGCAGGCGTCGGTCTCCTGGAGCGCGCGGCTGATCAGTTCGGCGGCGGTGGGGTCGCCCTCGTGGAGCGCCATGTCGGCCAGCCCCAGGGTGGTCCAGGTGTGCCCGCGGTGGTCCTGGACGGCGTGCAGGAGTTGGGCAGCGTGCTCGTAGTGGGTGTGGGCCGCGGCCCACCGGGGATCCTGTGCGGGACGGCTTGTGATGGGGCGCCCGGGCCAGGGGCCTGTGTACCAGCGGCGGGGGAGCGGGCAACCGCCCACCGTGCTCTCTTTCTCGGTGTCGGCGCGGGTGCGCAGGGTCCAGCCGACACCGCGGGTTTCCTCGTTGGCGGCGAACAGGGCCTGTGACTGGTCGAGTTGGGCGAGGGCTTCGCTGTAGTGAGCGTGATGCCGGCTGATCACCGCCTTTTCCCGCAGGGTCCAGGCCAGTCCGCGTTCCAGCGGCAGGGCCCTGAAGAGACTCTCGGCCGCGGTGAGCGTTCGCGCCGCTTTCTGCAGCTCGCCCTGCTGGCGTTGCAGGATTCCCAGGTTGCCCAGGGCGTCGCTTTCGCCGTGTGCGTCGCCCGAGCTGTGGAAGAGAGCGATCGATTCGCTGAAGCACTCTGCGGCCCTGCCCACGTCACTGCCGCCGTCACGTAAGGCTTCGCCGAGGTTGCGCAGCAGCGCGGCACGGGCCCCGCCATCCCCCAGGCGGTCGGCCGCGTCCAGAGCCAGCTCATGGAGCTGGCAGCTGATGTCCCAGCGCCACTGATGCTCCAGAGCGATACTCATCGCGTCGGTGAGCTCCCAGCACAGCTCCCACCACCTGCGGGCGTGACCTGCTCCGAGAGGTAGTCCGGAAAGGCGGTCCCCTGGCCGGACGGGCTGACCGGATGGTCCGCGAGATCTCCGCTCGTGTCCCCTCGCAGGATTAGCCCCATCGTCCTTGGGGCGACTGGCAACCAGATCAGATGCGTGGCCCATAGGTGAGATGGACGGCAGGGCAACCTTCCCGCGCTCGGCGAGACTGATCCGGTTATCCGCCTACGCCCCGGGGCGGGGGCCGGAGTCGGGGTCAGCTGGCTGGCAGGACGCGCACTGGCAGCGAAGACCACGAGCGCAGGGTGTTGTTGAGGTGCCGCCTCGGCTCGCCGGCCAGCTCCAGCTGTCCGACGCGGCGGGCGAGGGCGGTCAGCAGGGCCTCCGCTTCAAGGCGGGCGACGTGCTGGCCGACGCACTGGTGGATACCCATGCCGAAACCGACGTGGCCGGAGGGATCGCGGGTGAGGTCGAAGCGGTCGGGGTCGGCCCAGCGATCTGGGTCGCGGTTGGCGGAGCCGAGGAACATGAGGATCTTGCCGCCTGCGGAGATGCGGGTACCCGCGATGTCGACATCGGTCGTGGCGGTACGGAAGAACGTCTGCACCGGCGACTGCCAGCGCACCGCCTCGTCGAACGCCACCCGCGCCAGCTCGGGGCGCTCACGCAGCCGCTGCCACTCCTGCGGGTGCGTGGCGAAGGCGTACAGCGCGGCAGCCAGTCCGTGCACGGTGGTGTCGACACCGGCGGTGAGCAGCGACCGCACGACCAGGGGCGCCTGCGCATGGGTGAGGTCACCGCGCTCGGCAGCGGCCCAGATCCGGGCGCCGAAGCCGTCCTCGCTCAGCGCCTCACGGGCGCACTGGGCGTTCACCCAGTCCGACAGCGCGCCGACGCGGTGCGCGTCGGCCTCGACAAGGGCGTTGCGCGGCCCGAAGGCGTTGAAGGCCATGTTGCCGTAGGGCAGCAGGTTCTCCCGCCCGTGCGGACCGAGGCCGACGGCGTCGGGGAAGACACGCAAGGGGAACGCCGCCGCCAGCATCTCGAAGGCATCGAACTCCCTCCCGTGCTCGGCCAGTACGGTCGCGACGAGTTCCTCGGCCACCGCCTCCCACGTTTCCCGCAGCCGGCGCAGGGTGAGCGGGGCGAGGATGTCGCGCAGCACGCGGCGCGGCGCGTCGTGGTGGGGCGGGTCGGCCTCCAGCAGCAAACTCGGCGGGCGCCATGGCCTTTCATGCCGGAAGTTGGCCAGTCCCACTCCGGCGCCGGACTGAAAGGTCTGCCAGTTGACGAGGGCGGCGTACACCTCTTGGTAGCGGGCCAGGGCGTGGACGCCGTAACGCGACAGGCGGACGACGGGGCCGGCTTGGCGCAGCTGCCGGTGCAGGGGCTCGGGGTGTTCCAGGTGCTCGGGAGCGAACGGGTCTGCGTCGCTGATCGGCGGCGACGTGGGAACGGCGGCTGTCTCGGTCATGGCGGCTCCACGAGATGTGGCTGAGGCGAGGGGGTTCAAGGCGACGTGGCTCGGAAGTCCGACGGCGCGGCGCGGCGCGGTTCGGTACCGGTCACCGGACGGTCAGAGGTCCAGGACCAGACGGTCGGAGTGCGAGCGGGACACGCAAGGCAGCATGCAGTCGCCCGCCGCACGTTCGTGGTCGGCCAGCACCGCGTCCCGGTGGTCGGGCGCGCCCTCCAGCACCGGGACGAGGCAGGTGCCGCACGTGCCCTGCTCGCAGGAGGACAGCACCTCGGCACCGGCCCGGCGCACGGCGTGCAGCACGGACACGTCCGGGGCGACGGTCACCTTACGGCCGGTGCGCCGCAGTTCCACCTCGAAGGGCGTGCTGCGCGCGGGCTCGGACTGGTCGGCGGCGGTGAAGCGCTCGGTACGCAGGCTGTGGTCGGGCCAGTGGGCGCACGCCTGCTGGACGGCCGCCAGGAGAGGAGCCGGTCCGCAGCAGTACACCTTGGTACCGGGCAGCGGCTCGCCCAGCCACGCGGCCAGATCGAGCAGGCCGCACTCGTCCTGGGGCCTGATGTGCACCCGCTCGCCGTAGGCGTGCGTGAGGTCCGCGCGGAACGCCATCGAGGCGCGGGCACGGCCCCCATAGAGCAACTCCCACTCCGCGCCGACCAGTTCTGCCTGCTGGATCATCGGCAGCAGCGGGGTGATCCCGATGCCGCCCGCGATGAACAGGTAGCGGTCGGCCGGCACCAGGGGGAAGTGGTTGTGCACCCCGCCGACGCTCACCCCGTCACCGGGCATGAGCCGGTCGTGCACATACGCCGACCCTCCGCGCCCGGCGGACTCACGCAGGACGGCAATGCGGAAACTGTGCGGGTCCCACCGGTCGCCGCACAGGGAGTACTGCCGGGTCGTCCCGTCCGGCAGCACGAGATCGATGTGCGCCCCCGGCGTCCAGTCCGGCAGGCGGACACCGTCGGGATGGTCGAGCGCGAGGGACACGACGCCGTCCGCGACGACGTCCTTGGCGCGGACCCGCAAGGAGAGGGTGGGGCTGGATCGAGGCATTGCGGGCAGCAGGTTGTGTACGACCACGTTGTCGCCTCCCGTCTGGGGAATGCAGGAAGGATGCCCGTGGCCGCCGGCACGGCGCGACGGCATTCTCACTGGGTGAGAGACGCTTTTCGCACCGATGTCACATTGCCGTCACACAGCGGGCCCCTCTCGTCCGGTGGGCGCGCCGAGCGCACGGGCCACGCCTCGCGCGGCCGTCCGCACGACGGGAACGACCGCCTGGGCGCCCGCGTCATTGGGGACGATGACCGACAGCGCCGCCAGCACCCTGCCGTCCGCACCACGCACCGGGGCGGCCACACCGAGGGCGTCCTCGTGGACATAGCCGGGGCAGTAGGCGTACCCCTGCTTCCGGACGTCGGCCAGGACCGCCCGCAGCCGGCTCGGCGTGGCCGGGGTCGTCGGCGTGTAGGCGGTGAGCGGGCCTGCCAGCAGCCGTTCCCTCAGGTCTGCCGGGCCGTGGGCCAGAAGGACGAGGCCGCTGGAGGAGGCGTACAGCGGTAGACGCCCGGCGATCCGTGTGTAGTTGACCACCGCGTTCGGCGCCGAGAGGCGTTCGAGGAACAGCACCTCGTCACCGTCGAGGACACTCAGCTGCACATGGTGGCCCACCACGTCGTGCGCGCCCTCCATGAACGGCATCGCAACCTCCCGCAGGGACAGCACGGGCGAAGCCCGGACGGCGAGTTCCCAGAGCCGGACACCGATCCGCACCCGGCGATCGTCGTCGCGGCCCAGGAAGCCGTGGGCGACCAGCTCGCCCACGAGCCGGGAGGCCGTGGCCACGTGCAGCCCCGTACGGCGCGCGATCTCGGAGACGGTCAGCGCCGGCTCCTCCTGGCTGAACGCCTCCAGGATCCGCGCGGCACGGGACAGGACTGACTCCTGGTGAGGTGCCTTCATCCTGTAACTCCTCGCTTGTACGGGGCGGCCGTGCCCCGACCCGCGTGGCCCTCACTCAGCCGCATGTGCGCCGTGTCATGGGCATGGACCGGATGCCATGACAGCGCCTCCCGTCGCGGCACCGCATCGTACGGTGGCTCCACCACCCGCACCGCAGCGATGGTTGCCAGCATCCGCGCAGGACGCGCCAGGATCAAGGCGATGCGGCGGTGCCGCGGATTCGAACCGGCTATAACACAGATGAACCATCGGCGGGAGCACGGGAGCACGGGAGCACGGGAGCACGGGACTCCGGCCCGGACCGTGAGAAACGGTCGGGGTGCATCGACGAGTGAGTTATCAGGACACTGGTGGCTCAGGCGGGAAGGGGCTGGTCGAGGTCTTCCCCGATCTGATCGAGGGCGCCCGACCCACGGCGTCCTCTGCCTGGGCCACCACATCGGCGCGGCAGAGTGCCGTGCGGGGGTAGGAACCCTCCTGCGAATCCCGGCAGTTGGCGGCTCACTGGGGCGTGACCTGTACGTTCCCGACCTCTACGCTGGACATTTCAGTACACAGGGGGTTCGAGGTGACACGGTCGGTTCCATCCCTGCAGTACATCGCTCGCACTCGTGAACACGCGCGGTTCGTCGGCCGACAGGCGCAGACCGCTCAGTTCCGCCGCAACCTCTCACTGCCTCTGGATCACCCAGAGCGGCGTTTCGTCTTCAGCCTCCATGGTGACGCAGGCGTGGGGAAGACCTACCTGGTACGCCACCTGCGCAGACTCGCCGACGCAGAAGGAGCAGCCACTTCCCGCGTCGACGAGACCTCACGCGACGTCCTCGCGGTGATGAGCCGCATCGCCACCGACCTGGCACACGCCAACAGCCCCTTGCGTGCTTTTGAGAAACGCCACGCACACTACGAAGAACGCCGCAACGAACTCGAGAGCGACCCCCAGGCACCCGAAGGGGCCCCGACCTTCCTCACCCGTACCGCCGTGGGCATTGGCCTGGGAGCCGCCAAAAGCATCCCGGTTGCCGGAGACCTCATCCAGCAGGTAGACCCGGCTGCTCTCGCGGAGCAGGCAGAACGAATCCGCAAGTACCTCAGCAAGCGGATGCGCAGCAACGACGTACGCCTGCTGATGTCGCCGGTGGAGGAACTCTCCCCGCTCTTCGCCCAAGGCCTCGCCGAAGTCGCCCAGGATCGCCAACTTGCGCTGTTCTTCGACTCCTACGAACAAAGCCGCAACCTTGTGGAGGACTGGCTGCTCGACCTCTTCGACGGCAAATACGGAGAGCTGACCAGCGCCCTGACCATCACCATTGCCGGCCAACGCCCCCTCGATCTGGCCCGCTGGTCCCCTTACTTGGACCTGATCGAGGAATTTTCCCTGGCCCCCTTCACTGAAACGGAAGCGCGCCAGCTCCTGCTGCACAATGGCGTGCACGACGAGTCACTCCTGGCCGTGATCATCGCGCTGACCGGCAGACTGCCGCTGCTCCTTGCGATGCTGGCCCAGAACAAACCGCTCAATCCCCAGGACATCGGTGACCCCACAGGCAGCGCAGTCGACCGCTTCCTCAGATGGGAGCAAGATCCCGACCGGCGTGCTCTGGCCAAGGCCGCGGCCCTGCCCCGCAGCCTCAACATGGACGCCCTACGGGTCATCACCGGCGACACGGACGTTGAGGACAGCTACGCCTGGCTGGGCCGACAGCCCTTTGTCACAGACGACTCGGGGCGCTTCGTCTTCCACGACATCGTGCGCACCTCCATGCTGCGAGTCCTACGGCGCGAGTCCCCGCAGGACTGGCGCACCCGGCATCGGGCGCTGGCCGCCTGGCACCGTGACACTCGCGAAGACCTGGGACTGAACGAACAGGCCGCTTGGAGCGACACTGTCTGCAGTCAGCATCTGATCGAAGAGACATATCACTGCCTCTGCGCAGAGCCGAGCACAGCCCTGCCGCAGGCCCTCAGCCTGGCCGTGCACGCCTGCCGGGCAGGAGACACTATGGCCCAGCTATGGGCGGAGATGATCGAACAGGCCGGTACCGATGCGGACGTCGTGAAAGCCCGCGACTGGGGACAGCAGCTGCAGGCCGCGTTGGCCGTACCAGGAAGTCACGGCGCCGAGTACCTGACCCTGCTCATCAGACAGGGAGACCTGGAACGCACCGCCCGCACTGCCGCCCTCGTGGCCCGCGCCGGCACGTACCAACTGATGCGTCGTTACGAAGCGGCCATCGCCGACTTCAATGAAGCACTCGACCTTAATCCGAAGCTCTCCTGGACGCTCGCCGCGCGCGGCGAAACCTACCGCCTCATGAAGCAACACAGTCACGCACTGCGCGACCTCGACCGCGCTGTAGAACTTGATCCAGACCTGGCCTGGGCCGTCAGCAGCCGCGGCGTCGTCTACCGAGAACTGGTCCGCTACGACGATGCCCTCGCTGACTTCAACCGTGCTCTCAGCATCGACCGCGGCTACGCGTGGGCGATCGCAGGACGGGGCGAGACCTACCGGCTCATGGGCCGCCTCGATGCCGCAGTAGCCGACTTCGACCATGCCATCGACCTCGATCCGGACTACGCCTGGGCCATCGCCAGCCGTGGGCGAGTCCACCTGAAACGAGAAGAGTCTCAGAGTGCTGTCGCAGATTTCGACCGGGCACTCAGCCTCGACTCCGCACTCGACTGGGTCCTTCTCCTGCGGGCTCGAGCACACCGAAAATGCCGACGGTACGCTGACGCGCTCGCAGACTTCGACCGACTGGTGCGCAAGCACCCAGACAACGCCGAATACGTCGCCAAGCGAGGTCGGATCCTCCTGGCGATGAGCTCCCTCCACGAAGCCCAGGCGGACTTCGACCGTGCTGTCGACCTCGTCCCCTCCCTGGACTGGGCCATCGCGGGACAGGGCGAGGTTCAGCTGCGTCTGGGGAACTTCTCTCAAGCCGTGGCCTACTTCGACCAAGCCCTGGCTGTCGACGGGACCAACGAGTGGGTTGCCCATCTGCGACGTGAGGCGCTCAGCCTGCTCGCCGGCGCCTGACTGGCGTTGCGAGGCCAGTTCGGCACAGACAGCAGCGGATGCCACGGCCGCTCTCTGCTTGAGGTGCCTTCGTGAGCTAAGGAGAAGCCCGATCGGCCCCGGACGCCGATGTTCCCGTTGGCACTCCTATGCCGTCAGGCTTGCCTGGAGCCGTCGAGCGAGGGCTGCGGGATGGGAACTGGCAGCACGGTCCGCGATGCGTGCACGGCCCGGACGGCCTCAACGGCCTGCCCTCGCTGGTCAGAGCCTGCCCGCGTGCCGGGCCCTGCCCACCACAGACCAACCGCCCCCTCACCGGCTCACTACCAGCGCATCCCAACTGCTGACAGCTCCTCCACTCGTTCGGGGGCAAGACTGGCCTTACGAGCACGGCAGTTGGCGATGAACACACCCAGCGCCAGCTCGGCTCCTTCCACGGTTTCAGTGTGCGATCGGGGTACGTTCAGGTGCCCTTCCCGGGTGCGGTACTGGCGGGCCGCCTCCAGGTTCGCCTCCCATTTCTGCGCCCGGCTGCGCCGAGGGACAACCGTCGGCGGAGTCAGTTCTTCCGCGCGAGGTTCGATGCCCAGCACCTCGCCGAGCAGCCACTGCTGCACGCCACTCAGCGCATCCCACTCCTGCCGCTGTACCTGTACCCAGCGTCCGAGGTCCTCGCCCTGCACCAGCAGCACGCCCTCCCTCTCCGGCAGTGAACCCCCGGTCTGGCGGTGCATGCGGGCAAGGTGGAAGCAGCGCTGCCATGCCACCGGCCACGCCGGACACCACGCGGGATCGATCTCCTCCAGCGCCCGGCGACGCTCCCGGCTCAGCCCACCCGCCCCAGCGGCCGCCTGCGGCCCCTCCGCCCGGTGGTCCTCGGCGCGTCGGGCAGCGGCACGCTGGTTCTTCAGCCAGATCCCGACCGGGTAGTTCTCCCAGGTGGCCTCGGTGGGGGCCAGCAGGTGGCCGTGCTCGGCGGCCCAGCCGCGGGCCGCGGCCAGGCCCTCGTCGAAGGCGACCGTGAAGTGGGACCACACCATCCCCAGTTCGTCCAACTGCGCCACCCGCTCCGGGTCGAGCCTGCCCTGGCAATTAAGGCGCCGCTGGTTGGAGATCCACACCCCCAGCGGGAACCCGTCAGGAGCGGTGTGCCCGTAGGGAACGCGCAGATGCCCCTGGTCACTGTGAAACGCGAGTGCCGCCTGCAGGCCCCGCCGCCAGAACTCGCCCTCCGGCCGCAGCACCCGCGCACTGATGAACGCCGCCAACTGGGCCGGATCCCGCCGCGACGAGAACGACAGCAGCCCCTGCGCCGCACCGCCAACCCCGCCTCCCACGCCCGATCCGCCAGAGGTCGCCTCGGACCGGCTGGCTGCCTGCGGGACAGCGAGCTGCTCAACCGCCTCCGCATCGTGCGCCCGCAGCGCGGTCAGCAGCTTCGCCAGATCCTCATACGCCTTCGAGGCGAGCATCTCGTCCGGCTCTTCACCCGGCCCCAGGAATACCGGCACCACCAGCGAGGCGATCTTGCCCTCACCCGGCTGCATCCGCAGCGCACGGCCCACCGCCTGGACCACGTCGGGCACCGAACCCCGCACGTCCGCGAAGACCACCGCGTCACAGCCCGGCGTGTCCACCCCCTCGCCCAGCACCCGCACCGACGACAGCACACACCGCTCCCACACCACACCGTCCGCACCACACCCCGACGAGAACTCCTCCAACACCTCCCGCCGGTACGCCACCTTGTGCTCCCCACAAAGCCACCGCGCCCACACCGCCCCCGGCTCCGTATAGCCTCCCTCGCCGCTCTCCCACAGCGCCTTCGCCACCGCGCCCAGCCCACTCGCGAAGGCCTCCGCCTCACTCGTACGCGAGTGGAACGTCAACAACCGCCTCAACTTCTGCTCGGCCGCCGTCTTCAGCACCGCCGTCTGCAGCGCACCCAACCGCAGCCCCCGTACCGCGTCACTGCGCGCATCCGACCCCACCAGCTGCATCGCCTGCACCTGCGGATCAGCGATGTCCACACACACCACCTGATACCGCGCGACCAGCCCCCGCTCGATCGCCTCCGACAGCGGCAACCGGTACACCACCGGCCCGAACACGCTCTCGTCATCCATCGACGCCACCAGCGCCGCCGACCCACCCTCACCCCCCGAAGAGGCATCCCACAACCGCGGCGTCGCCGTCATATACAGACGCCGCGCCGCCGGCACCTTCCCCTGGTCATGCACCGCCGCCCACGGCTTGCCCAGCACACCCGACGTCCGGTGCGCCTCGTCCACCACCACCAGGTCCCACCGGCCCAGACCACCTGCATGCGCCCGCTCCAACACCCCCAAACCCAGCGCCGCATACGTGGCGAACACCGTCACCCGCTCACGGCCGGACAGCCATACCACCAACTGCTCGGCATCGGTCGTGCACGGCACTTCCAACGCCCCACCCTCGCGCGGCGAGCACACCCCAAACATCGGCCCCGTACGCCCTGCCGCCCGCCATACCCCCACCATCTGCCCCAGCAGATCGAGCGTGGGCACCAGCACCAACACCCGCCCTGCACGCAGCTCCAGCGCCGCGTGCACCCCCACCAGACTCTTGCCCGCACCCGTGGCAGCAACCACCTGAGCCCGCAGCCCGTTCTCAGGCCACACCCCACCCGGCGGCTGAGCCAACGCCCGCACCACCGCATCCACGGCCTCAATCTGATGGGGACGAAGCCGATGCCGACCCGACACGATCTTCCGCCTTCCACGCCGCACCAACAGGGGCAGTAGCCCCTCACTACAGACTCTATCCCGAGTCACTTTGATGCAATCGCCCTATCGAGCGACAACAGTGCCTTGCCCTCGAAGGCCGCACCCATCACCGTCCCACCCAGACCTCGCCCCTCGCGGGAACTGCCCCGGTCTTCCGCGCACGGCGGGTGCGGAGTGGGAGAATGCCCACCCCGCACCCGCCGTGCCTCAACCGCCCGCAAGCGGCAACAGGCTGAAGAGCCGTCAGGACGGGGGAGAGGCAGGTGCCTCCGGAAGCCCCTCCATCCCGAGCTTCGCCAGACGCGACCGGATCGCACTCGGCTGCCGAGCAAACCGTTCAGTCAGCTCGTCAACACCACTCCCAGAAGTGTGGAGCCGCAGCAGCAACTGGTCATCCTCCGGCGTCCACCGCTCGTAGGCCTTCGGATACTGCTTGCGCACCTCGTCCACCGAGTACACCCGCGAAGCCGGCTCCAACCCCACCGGCAGCTCCACCCCGTCCAACACGGAAGAGGGGAAACTACACACTTCAACACCCCGCAACCAGAAGGTGATTGAACCGCCCTCGAACGTCAGCAGATCCGCCTCAACATCCAGCACCCGCCGCATGACATCCGCATCCGAAGGATCAACCACGAACTCCGAGAAACGTAACCGGATCTTCCCCTGAGAAACAGCACCAGACATGCCAACCACCCTGCCCAACACGGCGCCTCAGCAAGCCCGGCACCACTCCTTGCAGTCAGCCAGGCCCGCAACGCGGGCCCAAGGCAGGGGAGCGAAGCGGACCTGCCTCGAGCCGCGGAGCGGATCGATCCCTGGGCGTTCACGCCCGGGCACTTCCTTGGGTCCGCAACGCGGACCCTGCCGGCGGGCTTGCCCGCCGGCAGGCCGCGCAACGCGCGGCCCCGAGCCGCAACGCGGCTCGGTTCGGGGGCGCCGCAACGCGGCGCCGTTCACTTTGGGGGGGTGCGCAGCACCCCCCC